>JAKAIP010000089.1 GCA_021825025.1 bacterium | reverse complement strand
AGTCGTCGATCAGACCACTAAGGTCGACGATATATGCGACGCTCTCTGCTATGCCTACATGTGCTCCCAAGGCCTCTACAACACGAAAGCGATCAGTGCCATGAAGAAAGCCAAGCGCTCGCGCAGGACAAAGCAGGCATCCAGCGACGACGACGCCTAATCACGCATCCAACTCGCGGAAAATGCCACACATTGAAGTGATCGCACCGACCAGTATCCGAGCAGAGACCAGTATACCAACAATCGATGGCTACCGCATATACGGATTTGAGAGCGACATGAAGACCGTGTGCTACCTGGTCGATGGTGATGCTCGCGCGGTCATATCATGCGAGGATGCACGTGCTTCCATCAAGAGCGGGCAGTGCGAGGGATATGCATACGGACCAGGAAGCGTCATCAGTCAGGAGTACTCAGACAAAGGCAGCCTCACGCTCAAGACAGTCGTCGGTGGCCTCCTCGCGTGTTCATTGATCGCATTCTTCGGCAAAGACTGAACGTATAATGTATACAGCGATGTCCGAAAAATGGCTGCGATCGAATTTGATTTGAATGTTATCGATGACTTTTACGCGGGAGTAGAGCTCTTCCTGAGGTCGTTCTACGACGTCTCGCTGACGACTGTTCGGCAAGGCCTCGTTCTGGAAAACAACTGTTCGCGCATTGTATTCGCAAAGGAGCCTATCGATAATGGCAACGCCGTCTTCAAGATGACGCTATTCGTGACGTCGCCAATGGCATGCGAACATGTATACCATCTCGCCTTCGATGGAAAACCGTTCGCCATTCGCGAGCCCATCAAGCCGCAAGAATTCACAGTCGTCAACATCGACGAGTTCATCCAGAGACCCACACGCTAACACAGCACCTTCACTGCATCCTCAACAACCCCACCAACGGCCGGCCGACAATATGATATCCACGGTATCGATATCCGTGGTCGACGTTTCGGTCGACGTTGGTCGATGTTCGTGGTTGACTAATGGGTTGGCTTTGGCGTTGGGTGTGGGAGAAAACACAATATGTGTAGGTAGATGGGTTAAAATGCAACACTTGAATGTTATCTACGTCGAGAACGGCGAAGCGGACATGCGCGCCATTGCGGGTGTTTACGATAAACTGTTCACCAATTTCCGCTTTTCCCAGGTAGCGCTAGACGAGGCCGACGTCGTCGTTTATGCCGACGCTAGTACGAAGGCAAATCCGGACGAACCAGACGCCGTCGTTCGCTCGCAGCAGGAACAGACGGAAGCGATACGCCTATTTCTGGCGAGACCAGATGGACGATCGTTCGCAACCTTTGTCGATAAGGACGGCGTGAATGTGTACATGTCTGGCGGACGCAACTTGGCTGTCGAAGAGGACGTCGTTGCATACCTGAATCGCAAAGGATTCTTCGACGCGGATGACGGTGGTGTGCAGATAGTCCCACATATCACGAACCTGCTGGTCATCAAGGACGATTCCTATCTGGACATGCTTCTCCGCGATCTGAGCTCGCATAAGCCAGATACCTTTGATGCATTCGTCGAGCGCATCCTAATGAGCCTGCTGAACGACGAAGCGACGGTAAGAACGCTAGCAAGGTTGTATATTCACGAGTTCTACGTATCCTTCACAAGTAGGAGTTTCGTCGGCACCAACATTCGCGAAAACGCTGACCGCAAGGCTCGCATGGACAATGCAACGAACTACGAGGTGCGCGAATACGTCGGCGATCGCGCCAGCTGGTCGGTGATGACCGATTACTTCCTCATGCGCTTTCCGGGTATCGGTGTTCGCCATCTCACTGCTCTCCATCGTGATTTCTGCAGCAAGGAGGTGCAGGCATCGATTGCCAGAAGCCTATTTTTCGCCGACTGGATCCGCACGAGCGACCGCATCGACGAGGACACATTTGAAGACGTCTTCGAGGCCTTCATTGGCACGCTCTACGAAATCAGCTTTCGTGAACAGCTACGCGGAGAACGGACACCACCGTCCAGCATGGGCTCACGATGGTGCCTTCACGATATCTTCCTTCGCGAGGTCTACGACAGCTTTGAGTTTGCTGCCAGCGACAAGAAGCCGGAGTTTACCGCACTCAACGAGAATATGCTCGCGATGGGCGTTGTCATGAAAAGCGTGCTTCGGAAGACGAATAACCGCATCTTCGCGCGCGTGAAGGACGACGCCTTCATTGACTTCATGCCAGCTAACGAGTCGACCAAGCTCGCGCAAATGCTGATCAAAGGTAGACGATATGATGAGCTTACCCGTACTCGCGAGCAGGACACATTCTATCGCGAAGTCAACGAATACGTCATCCGAATCGTTGGTCTCGCACGCTTGGAGAACATCAAGAACGAAAAGTACGCTGATGCCGACCAGCTTGCCAAACTGCGCGAAGCGGCATTCGTAAAGGTCAACAGTCGTCAGCCCTTGGGGAACGAACTCGACCGATTTGTCGTGCGCTTGCGATCGGAGAGGGTCGAGAAGAACTCGCCCGACACCTTCTTGATTCTCACCGTCATCGGCGACGATGGCTCCGAAAAGCAATCGTTCTCTACAGAAAAGTCGGCCTACCCCGACAACTCCGAAAGCTTGCTTTGTGTCATCAACGGCCAACCAGACGACATTCTGGCCACCAACGAGATCCTTCTCGACAGCATGTGTCATCGATCCGACGGCAGCGAGCTCTATTTCATTGACGACAGTGGCACAGAGATGTCGTTTCACAAACGCATTGATGCCAAGACCGCCAACAGATATCTGGAGGGGCGCAATCTGACTGGCTACGTGAACCTATTTGGCCAGCGTTTGGTTTACGTTGATCGCGTTGTGCTGGAGTTCGATGATAGCTTCGGCCGTTTTCTTGCGAAGTCGGCGTCTACTCCGTCGTCGATAAGCCGTCTGTTCGGCTACGAGCATGTACCAAGTTTACAATCCGAAGATGTCCTTGCCTACGTGGGTAATCGCCGTTTGCTGACCTATGGCAACCGTATTCTCTATAGTCGCCTCCCCGACGCCAACGAACGCGATCTCACACAAATGCAGACATTCTACTTCAGCAAAGTCGTTAAACGCGAACTCATGCGCATGATGGGTAATGAAGACGGCAACTTCGACGTCCTCGTCGGCCAACTTCCCGTCCGAGCAGCCGAAGCACTCATTAACGTCATCTACCTAAGCATGCGCTTCAACGATGAAGACGCCTTCGACTACGGCAAAGAGGTTAACATGATCTGCGAACGCATCACACAAGAGAAATCGTCGACAACGAAGCCTTCCGCAAAGCTGCCCACAAAGTCGTATGTACGTCCGAAATCATGCTTCTTGCGGATGGCTGACGGCTACCGCTTCACGTTTGGCGACATCGATGGAACTATCAGCTATCGTCAGAAAACGTATGCTATCTGTAAGCGTTTCCTTGAGAAGCAGGCGTACGACGTCTTGTTGAGAACGTATGGTGCGCGTGAGATTAGCGATCTTATGAATGCTCGTGTCGTTCGTCATCCTGGATATGCCAAGTTGGCCAGCCTCATGCGTCAGCGTGGGATGGATGACTTCAGGGTCGCCTACACCGATAACCTTGGGCGCAAGCGTCTTCTCGTCAGAGTCGGCTTCAAGGAGTACATCTTCGACGATCTCGACGACGCCTTCGCCTACTTGGACGCGCTCCGAACAGACTACGTATGATGCGGAAAAATGGATGACTTCGTCGTCGAGTTCGCGATATGGATATCCATCGTCGCGATTACATTCTACGTCTTCAATGAGTTATGCATGTTCAAGCGCTTCGCGTCCGTCCTGTTCGCTGCGACGGTCGCATCATTCGTTATCTTCGCTGTATACGCAAGTGTACTATCAGAGATCCTCGTGACGGCTACTTTTGTCGTGTGGGGCATCTACGGCATCACCCAAGCATTCCGTGCGGTCCGCTCCGACGCCAAGCGTACTGGAGGTTCGCGTTATTCGGACGACAGCTTAACAGCAGGATGACGACAGGAGGCGGGCATATCGGTGGATGGGTGGATTTCTTGCTCAAAATGACCATCGTTTATGATCATATGGAGGCCTGGCGTCCGTTTTCGTCGGCTACGTACATTGTGTCTAAGTTGCATCCGAAGTGTGTGATCTTTCGTGGAGACGATGAAGCCTGTGAGTTCATAATTCGGCAGATCCCGTTGGAACTTCGTGAGGTTAAAAAGTTATCGATCTCGAAGGAACGCAGAAGCGACCGATTACCCTTGTGCGTCGGCATTCTCAATCGTATTCTCTCCGAAGCACATCGCACAACCAACATGCGCGCGAAAATCATGTGATTCAACGTATACATATATACGCCCGCATTCACTTTCGTCCGTGTTCGCTGATGGCTTTGTTGATGAACGCTTTGTAGCTTTCCCATGGTTTCCCGTTGTATGCATTCTTGCCGTTTTTGTCGGCGATGTTCGGATTGGCGCCGAGTTTGAGGAGGCCAATGATGATACCGATAGCGTTTATGCTGGCTTGCCGATGTGGTTTCGTGTAGTTATCGATGTTCCTATCACAGGCCCAAATCAACGGTG
>JAKAIP010000088.1 GCA_021825025.1 bacterium | reverse complement strand
GAGACCGTCGAGTCCATCAATCGTTCCCCCAGCATAGATTGCGAGTGTGACGAGTGCGAAAAACGGAATAATGAGCCAGCCGAGAGTGAACGGTGCGGCAAAAGGAATACCGATGGAAGAGACGCCCAGTTTGGCATAGAACCACCATCCCCCCGCAAGCCCGATGAGACCGACAACGGAAAGGCGACGCGGAAGCGAGAGTCCCCCATTGCTTCGCTTCACTTCAAGAAGATCATCAATAAGACCGGCAAATGCTCCGGCAGCAAGGGCGAGAAGAGGGAGCCAGGTCTCGCGACGATTCACGAAATCAAGAAGCGGCCAGAAGCTTGAGAGTAGGTGTGCGCAGATCCAGAAGAAAAATGCCGTGGCGAGCACTGAGGCCCAAATGAGGATACCGCCCATACGGGGAGTCGACACTTCACGTTCCTTGTGCAGTTCGTCGAAAATGGGTGTCCCGCCACCACCGATACCGGTCCCCTTCCCTGCTTTTTTCTTCCATGCCTTGCTGCGGTACAGGACTGCTGCCAGGAAAGGAGCAAAGGTGATACCGAGAGCGAAGCTGGTCGCTGAGGGGATGAGCACGCGTGTTGCGGTACTGAGCATAGGTTATAGGGAAGGAAGTCCTGCAAAGTGTGCGAGCGTTGCGTTGACGAGAGCGGTTCCGTCAGTAAACCGAGATTTCTCTGTTGATCCAAGGACGACGACCGCGATCGGGTGCTGCATACCGGCATCAAATACGAGCGCCAGATTACCGCCAGCAAGATCAGTGTAGCCTGTCTTCGAGAGAAGAAGTCCGGGTACTGTGGTAACAATAGAATCGGTATTTTTCACTTTGAATGCGGTGCCGCCGGCAGAGGAAGCTTCTGCGTAGGGATGGGTGGTCGCCTCAGCGATGGAGGGAGCTTGTGCGGCGAGTGCGCCAGCAAGACGAGCAATGTCGCGGGCTGAGCCATACCCGCCTGAAATGGCGGTGTTTACATCAAGACCGTTACCGTTGACCGCATAGGTCTGCGAGAGGTTGAGCGCCGTAGCGGCACTCGCGAGCATTTCGTTCTCGGTGCGATGCTCTTGCGTCGCGGTGGCAGCAGCAATCGCGGCAGCGCCATCGTTCAGCGAGGCGGTAAGGGTTAGTCGCGCAAGGTCAGAGAGTGTAAAGACTTGTCCGGCGTTAAAGGCATGTGGCGCATCGAGCTTTGTGACGTCCTGAGGGATAGTGATCGGTGTGGTTGGTGAGAATTCAGAGAGTGCGGCATAGACGGTGAGCAGTTTGGTGAGCGAAGCGAGAGGTAGCTGCGCATCGGCGTTTTTCTCATAGAGTACTTTCCCGGTGGCAAGGTCGTAGACAATCGCCGCTTTCGCTTCGATTGAGACAGCAGCAAAAGGATTGGGTGCGGTTGAAGTAGCGATAGTGATCGGAGCAGGAGCAGCTGTTTTCTGCCCGGCTGAGATTGGTACAAAAAGAAAGAGCGAAAGTACCCCCGATGCCCCAAGGAGTGCAAAGCCAGCTTCACGCATAGAGCGCGAGCGACGGGCAAGTTTCTGAAGTTCAGCAGAGTCCATACAGTTTATGAGGCGGCGGAGGTGTCAGAAGGCGCGGCCTCCTTTTCTGCTATAGCGGTGTCAGCGGCTGTACGCAGCTCTGCGGCACGAGGAAGATCATCCTTATGGCGGATACCGAGATGTGCGAGTGCCTCTGGCGTGAGTGTGTAGCGTACGCGGCGTTTGTCGTGCGCATCCTCTTCGCTCGCAATGAGTCCACGCATAAGGAGGGTACGGACCGAGGCCGAGGAGTTAACACCGCGCACCCAGTCGATATCGCTGCGGGTCGCCCCGTCTCGATACGCGATTACTGCGAGCGTCTCGAGACTCCCCTTCCCGAGGTCGCGGGATAGTTCGCTTTCTCGCAACTTCTTCACAATAACTGAAGCTTCAGGTGCGGTGCGAAGTTCTACCTCGTGCTCAGTTTCAATCACGGTGAGCCCGCTCCCCTGGAGCGAGTCGATAAGCGTTGCGAGCACGACGGCAAGTTCGTCTGTCGTCAGTTCGAGGAGTGTGGTGAGCTGCTTTTTCTCAAGTGGTTCTCCTGAGGCGAAGAGGAGTGCAAGGAGGGCGGCAGGAGGACTGATCATACCTCCAGTATAAGCGCGCGGCCTCCTGAGGGCAACGCCCTCTTTTGGGGATGATTAGCCGTAATGCGGAATGGTGGTCGGGGCGGTATGGGTGATGCGGATATCGCCGTGCTGGCCATACTGCTCAGCCGCTACCGCACCCTGCTTCACGAGCTCAAGAAGTGCGAGAAAAGAGACAATGACCTCGACTTTCTCTTTCTTATCGCCCGCGAAATCTTTAAAGGAGAGCGTCATGGCGCTCTGGACGCGCTTCGCGAGCTGATCCATCACTTCTTCAATCGAGACGAGCGGCTTTACTCGAGCTTCAGGAAGTTCTTCGACCGCTTCGCGTGCGGCAAGGACCCGCGCAAGTGCCTCGGCGAGCGCTTCAGACGAGAGGTCGCGCGACGGCGAGAAGAAGACTTCCGGGGAACGTTCGCCGGCAGGTAGCAAAGGGGTTCTGCCAAAGATACGAGCGAGTTCGCGAGATGCCTCGCGCACTTTCTCATAGGCTTCAAGTCGGCGCTTCAGGTCGTCGACGTCAGCGTGTTCCTCCTCAGTCAAAACAAGGTCTGGAATAAGCGACTTCGATTTAATCAGAAGAAGCGTCGCGGCGATTTGAATGAAATTTGCGGTCTCCTCGACGGGGAATGCGGCTTGCGAGCGTACGTGCTCTATATAGTCTTCAGTAATGCTTGCGAGTGCGAGGTCATTGACCAGGAGTTTCCGTGCCTCGATGAGGTCGAGCAAGACCTCAAACGGTCCTTCGTACGAATCAGTCTTAATCGAAAACCCCGTCCGTGGTGTGAGGGTATCCATTGGGTGTTATTTTTTGTCGATAGAGAGTCCGAGTTCCTTGAGTTGCTTGTCGGTGAGCGGCTTCGGAGCACTCATGACCGCCGTCTTACCCCCTCGAGTCATTGGAAATGCTTGCACTTCGCGCAGGTATGTTTCGCCAGTGAGGTTCATGATATTACGCTCGACACCAAGGGCGATACCACCGTGAGGCGGTGTGCCAAGGCGGAATGCACGGAGCATATGGCCGACGCGTTCTTCAAGTTCTTCTCCTGTGAAGCCCATAACTTTGTAGACTGCCTCAAGAATCTCTGGCTTGTGGGCACGGATAGAGCCGCCTCCTGATTCGAATCCATTGCAAACGAGATCGTACTGAGTCGTGAGAATTTCATCAATGTGCTCACCCTTCATGAGCCATTCAAGATGTTCAGGGATTGGCATCGAGAAGGGATTGTGGGTGAATGTCCAACCACCTTCGTCAGTCTTTTCAAAGAAGGGGAAGTTAACAACCCACGCATAGGCGAGAATCCCCTTTTCTTTATCCTCTTCGGTGCGCATATCGAATTTGTCGGCACCATACTTCTCCATCGCCTCTTTATAGGAAATACGCGGGAAGGGTTTCTGTTTAATGGTGTGCCCCATTGCTTCGACGACGGTGGTGATCATGTCCTCTACGGCAGCCATAACATCTTCCATAGTGACGAATGACATTTCGATGTCGACTTGTGTGTGCTCAAATCCACGGTCAGCGCGGAGGTCTTCGTCACGCACTGCACGAGCTATCTGGAAATAACGCTCAAAGCCAGCGGTCATCAGGAGCTGTTTGTATTGCTGGGGTGACTGCGGCAGTGCGTAGAATTTCCCTGGATTGAGACGTGAGGGTACGACGAAATCGCGTGAACCTTCAGGTGTTGATTCGGTGAGAATTGGTGTTTCGATCTCGGTAAAATCTTGTGCAAAGAGATATTCGCGACAACGGCGAATGAATTCGCTTCGAACGTGCATGTTGTCCTGCATTCTCTTCGAACGTAAATCGAGATAGCGATATTCGGCGCGAACGTTTTCATCGATAGAGCTTGTGTCACTAGAAATATCAAACGGCATCGCTTCAGAAGGGTTCAGGACTTCAATAGCCTGTATCTCGAGCTCGATATCACCGTTCTGACGATCTGCCTGCACGTTTTTTTCAGGGCGTTTGTTCACGATGCCTGCTACGCGTGCTACGTACTCATTTCGAATCTCTTTTGCGGTCTCTATTGCCGGACTTGCCGGCAAGACCACCCCTTGCACCTTCCCGCTGCGGTCACGGAAATCAAAAAAGACCATTTTCCCCTGGTCGCGTCGGACGTCGACCCACCCGCTAATGCTCACCGTCTCGCCGACATGCTCTCCCAACTTCCCAATTAGTGTACGTTCCATAGATGATTCCTATTATGCCACACCGACAGCTTTGCGCACCTGCTGCATTTTCGCTTCACTCACGGCACGAGCCTCCTCTCTCCCGCGAGTGAGAACGTCGTCGACAATTTGTGGGTCGTTCTGAAGCTCTTCGTATCTGGCGCGAATAGGAGTGAAGTAACGGTCGAGATCCTCGATGAGAAGCTCTTTGAGTGTCTTGTAGCTCCCGGCGTGTTCGGTGTAGAGAGCGTCGAGTTCGTGTTCGCTTCGT
>JAKAIP010000087.1 GCA_021825025.1 bacterium | reverse complement strand
TTGGATATGTTTCTCCGCCAGATGCGCTGCTGCCGTTCTTAACGGATAACACCTTTTCAACTGGACTTCTTTCGCAGGCCGAACAGTCGCGGCGCTTACTTATCAGCATGATAAATGAATCGCTTCGGGCAAGTGATTTGTGAGTACGATATACTTTGCTCATGGGGCATGACGATAAGGATGCTATTGAGCGGCTCAAAAAAGAACTCTATTCGCGTACACAAAAACCGGCAGTAGGAAATGATATCCGCACGCCGCTTTCTCCATTTGAGGAAGAAGTGCCGCATGCTTGGGAGACATCTCCTGAAATGGAAACGGCAGAGCCGACAGTGCCTCCGCTCACGCAATTTACAGAATCGAAAAAGAGGAAGGGCGCGTCGTTTGCCGGCAAATTTCTTATTGTCTCCATTCTCTTTTTCGTCGGTGCAGCAGCAGCGGCGGCATATCTCTTTTTTGGCGGTGCGAATTTCATCTCCTCACAGAACATTGATATGCAGATTGTTGCTCCGTCGGTGGTTGAAGGGGGAAAGAGCGCCACGCTGCAGGTCATTATCGATAACCATAACAAAACGGCACTGACACTCGCCGATCTCATTATTGATTATCCGGACGGCACACACAGCGCCAGTGATCCATCTCAAGCACTCCAGCACGATACGCAAACCATCGGCACCATCCCTTCAGGAGGACAGATACACAATACGCTGAACGCTATTTTTTACGGACAGCAAGGGATGCAGCAGACAGTAAATGTGACCCTTGAATATAGCGTACCCGGTTCAAATGCAGTATTTCAAAAACAAGCTTCGGTGAATTTTCTTGTCGGATCATCTCCGGTGTCCGTATCAGTAAATGCACCGTCTCAAGCGATATCTGGACAATCATTCTCCATGGACCTCACGGTACAGGCAAATGCAGCCACGCCCATTCCAGATGTCATGTTAGAAGCTCAGTATCCATTCGGATTTTCCATTGCTTCATCAACTCCGCAGGGAGATGCTGGAGGAACTATTTGGCGGTTAGGCACGCTGCAACCGGGAGATATTAAAACGATTCATATCGTCGGCGCCCTTCAAGGACAAAACGGCGATGAGCGCGTGTTCCGTTTTCTTGTTGGGTCTGACAGTAATCCAACCGATGTACACGTTGCTGTACCGTTTCTTTCTGTACCGCAGACCTTGACGGTGCAGCAGCCGTTCGTACAGGCACTATTGACTTTGAATGGGCAGTCGGGGAGTACGGTATCTGTAGCCCCGAATAGCACCGTAAACGGCACTGTCACCTGGACGAACAATCTGTCTACCGCCGTATCAAACCTTTCGCTCCAACTATCCCTTACCGGAGATGCGCTCAATAAAAGTTCAGTCAGCGCCCCGGATGGATTTTATCAGTCCTCCAATTCAACCATTACCTGGGATTCGCAAGAGGATGCACAGCTTGCTTCCATTCCTCCCGGAGGAACTGGATCATTTCCGTTCTCATTTTCTATAGCGAACACGAAAGGGAGTACAAATCCTTCAGTATTCCTCAATCTTTCTCTCAGCGGTACTCCAGAGGGGCAGACCAGTGTGCCCAACACGGTATCTTCTGCAGCAAATGCAAACGTACTTATTTCCTCTCTGGTGACTCTTACTGCACAGGCACTGCATTTCAGCGGTCCATTTTCCGATCCAGGACCTATGCCACCGGTGGTTGGAGAAAATACAGCCTATACGGTGCTGTGGTCCATTAAGAATTCTTCGAATTCGCTCACCAATGTCATGGTAACCACCACATTGCCTCCGTATGTCCAATTTGTCGCCGCGCAACCAGGATCAAATGTCTCATATGATGCCAGTAGCCGTACCGTAACCTGGAATGTGCGTACGGTAACCGCCGGTACCGGATATTCCAGCGCCGCACTGCAAGCAGCATTTCAAGTGGCACTTACGCCGAGCCTTTCTCAAGTGGGAACCGCACCCGCGCTTACCACGCAAAGCGTGCTCGTAGGTCAGGATCAATTCACACAGACGAATGTGCAAGAAACCGCAGATGCTGTTTCCACCATACTATCTAATGATTCACGGTATACCGCTCAGATGGGACAAGTAGTTTCCCGGTAGTAGTGTTTTCTCAAACATCCAATCCAGAGTATGATGGCCGATATGGAAGAAAAGAGCATGGAAGCTATTGTATCGCTGTGCAAACGGCGAGGATTTATCTTCCAAGGATCGGAAATATATGGCGGATTGGCTGGTACGTGGGACTACGGACCGCTCGGCCTCATGCTCAAAAATAATATCTCTGAGGCGTGGTGGCGGCGCTTTGTGGACAGGCGCGACGATATGTATGGCATAGAGAGCGCCATACTCATGAATAAGCGAATCTGGGAAGCGAGCGGGCATGTCGGCGGCTTTCATGATCCGTTAGTGGAAGATAAGAAGACGCACAAGCGGTATCGGGCAGACCATCTGCTTGAAGAACATGGCATCGATCCTTCAGGTATGTCCTTGGAAGATATTGGAAAAACGATTACGGAAAAAGGAATTCGCTCTCCTGAGGGCAATGAACTGACGGAGCCGCAGCAGTTCAATATGATGTTCCGAAGCTCTATCGGTCCTGTAGAGGGAGATGAGCATACGGTATACTTGCGCCCGGAAACAGCGCAGGGAATGTTTGTGAATTTCAAGAATATCGTTGACGCGTATCATCCAAAACTTCCGTTCGGTATCGCGCAGATCGGGAAGGCGTTCCGGAACGAAATTGCTCCGCGCGATTTTATATTTCGCGTGCGAGAACTTGAAATCATGGAACTCGAGTATTTTATGCCTGAATCGCAATGGCAAGAACTCTTTTCCTACTGGCAAACAGAAATGCACGCATGGTTCGCATTACTGGGATTTGCTAAGGACGATATTAAAGAAGTGGAAGTGCCGGCGCAGGAACGTGCCCATTACTCAAAACGTACGCTCGATTTTTATTTCCGCTATCCGATGGGGTTTAAAGAAATTGCCGGATTGGCGTACCGTACTGATTTTGATCTTCGCAGCCATATGACGCATAGCGGCGTTGAACTTCACTATACCGATCCTGTTTCAAACGAAAAACTTCTGCCGCATGTGCTTGAACCGACATTCGGGCTTGGGCGGCATCTGCTCGCCGTTATTACGAAGGCGTATACCACTGATACCGTGGGCGGGGAAGCGAGAACCTATCTACGATTTCCGCCACACCTCTCTCCGATAAAAGTTGCCGTATTTCCTTTGCTTAAAAACAAACCGGAGCTGGTGGAAAAAGCGAAGGCGGTGTATCGCATGCTTAAACCGGAACTCTACCATGTCATGTGGGACGATAACGGAAACATTGGGAAGCGCTATCGGCGCCAAGATGAGATCGGCACGCCCTGGTGCATCACTATCGATTTTGACACGCTTGCAGACAATACGGTTACTCTGCGGGATAGAGACAGCGCTTCCCAGGAACGCGTATCCCTCGAAGAGCTACTTTCCCTGTTGCGCGAGAAGCTTGCGGTATAACATAGAGATATGAATAAGGATGTACATGTACATGTCAGTTCCGGAAGCATCATTACGGCACTCCTTTTTATCTTATTACTGGTATTTGTCTGGTATATACGAGACTTGGTGCTCATTGTGCTTGCGTCGATCGTGATCGCATCAGCATTGGAACCGGGAATCGTATTTCTCCAACGACATCATGTCAGTCGCGTGCTCGGCGTGGTGCTTCTCTATTTCACAGTAGTGGCAATTTTACTGGCATTGGTATTTTTCTTTGTTCCACCGCTTCTGAATGATACGGCAACATTTCTTCGTCAGCTTCCCGGCATCTTAGGATCGTTCAATATCACCGAATTCACTCACGGACTGATTCCTCTGGGGAACAGCGTGCTTTCTTCTGCAGATCTGCTTAACAGCATTTCTGGCGGTATTGCCACCTCAAGCGGCAGCGCGCTTGCGGCGCTTTCAGCATTCTTCGGCGGTCTCACTTCATTCTTCCTGATACTGATTCTGTCATTTTATTTTTCAGTGCAGGATACGGGTGTAGAGAATTTTCTGCGCATTGTTACGCCGGTTGATAAGCAGCCGTATGTGCTCAATCTGTGGAAACGCTCCCAGGAAAAAATAGGAAAATGGATGCAAGGACAGTTAGTGCTCGCTGTGCTCGTCGGCATACTCCTTTATCTCGGCTTACTCATCATCGGTGTGCAGTATGCATTGCTGCTTGCCGTAGTAGCGGCGGTATTCGAACTCATTCCGGTATTCGGCCAATATCTGGCTGCGGTGCCGGCCATTGTCATCGGATTTACTACCGGAGGAGTGACTACCGGCCTAGTAGTGACCGGTCTATACCTTATCGTGCAGCAGTTTGAAGCGCACCTCATTTATCCGGTGGTGGTAAAGAAAGTGGTTGGCGTGCCGCCTATTCTTGTCATCCTCTCAATGCTTATCGGATTTAAGCTGGCCGGTTTCTTAGGGGCCCTTCTTGCAGTACCGATTGCTACCGCCATACAAGAATTTATCAGCGACGTAGATAATGAAAAGCGGCGCTCGCTTGCGCGTCTAGAAAATGCCAA
>JAKAIP010000086.1 GCA_021825025.1 bacterium | reverse complement strand
GTGTTGAAAGCGATCTGCTCGAGAAGTGATATCAGTTGCTCGATGAGATCGTCCTCCTGCAAATACTTGCTGTGGCACGTATGGTTCTTTGAGCGGCCACAGCCGTAATAGACGTAGCGCTTCACAGTGCCATCTTTGCGCGGTTTGTACTTTTCCTCTGCACTGATGCCCGAGCCACACTTGCCGCACACCATGAGCTTCGTGAAAGCGAACTCATGGCCTTGCCGCACGATATTGTCGCGCTTCATCTGTGCCTGTACCGCGTCATAGAGTTCTTTTGATACTATCGGCTCATGTTTTCCTTGATACCAGTTACCGCTCTTTTTCGGATACTCGAAAACGCCATAGTAGAAGGGGTTTTGCAGATTGCGTAAAACGTTTGAGAGCGCCATGTTGTGATTGCCGACCGACTTGAAGTTCAGATCGAACTTCAGCCAATGATGGATTCTGCGCCCGGACCATTTCTCGTATGCCATCTTCTCGAACATTTTCTTGATGACGGGCGCACGTTCTGGATCGATAATGAGCTGACACTTCTTATCCATCATCTTTTGATTCAGATATCCGACTGGCGCTATGCCCGGCCAGAGCCCCATCTCAACGCGCGTTCGTAGCCCGCGCTTCACATTGATGCCTCGATTATCGTTCTCAAGCTTCGCTTGGCCACCAAGAATCGTGAGGAGGAACTTCTCATTCGGATTATTCCTGAAGCCCTGACTGAACGTGCGTATGTCGTGCAAGTACCCAGCGTCCATGAGATCCACGATGCGGCCGAGGTCGCCTGCGTTGCGGCTAATACGATCTGCCGCCCATGTGAGGATGCCGTTGTATTTACCCGCTCTGATTTCTTCCACTATCTCATTGAAGATAGGCCGCTGGCCAGTCTCCTTTGCCGAATGCGATTCGCGCTTCATAGCGACCACCTCAAGCCCTTCTCGCTCTGCGAGTTGGAGCATCTCCTTCACCTGGCTCTCAATGCTCAAAACCTGTCGTTCCTCGCTCTCGGTGCTCTTGCGGGCATAGAGGCAATATTTGACCTTCACAGGGACTTGTATTTGTTTGGCCGGAAATCCCACCGGTGCTTGTATTGTGTTCATATAACACCATTGATGACGCAGACCCCTTGAGGAGTCTAGAGCGCCCCAAGAGCCCGGGGAGTTGATAGGCGAGCTTACCGCACGATATCCGAAGTAGTCCAGGTAATGCGAAGTCGCGTTAACCTAATACGATGGCCCGTTCTTCGGGCGTGAGGCCATAAAGATCGAAGACGAGATCGTCAATGCGCGCCTCAAGCGCAGAAGTGTCGGCTTCAGAAGCATGCAGTTTTTTTCTCATGATCTCATCGACCAGATTCTCAATGATACGCTGCGCGGGCATTTCTACGGATGGAATTGGGATGCGCTCGATGTTCATCTTTTTCCATTCTATGCCCGAGGTGCCCAGGTTATGCGCTAGTGTTGCAAAAAACCACAAGACAAGCTTGCTGTTCAATATAGCTAGAACATACCGAATCTGAGTCGTCGGAAGAGAGATAAAAGTCGCAGGAGCGTATATAAATATCCCCTCGGGAACAATCCTGAAAGAAGGTGTGCTGGTGATCTCTCGCCAGGCGATCTTTTCTTTACGGACTTCAGCTATGTATTCATCATTAGGATTGTTGTCGAGTTCGAGCCAATGGTGTTGACCTGAATAATCCGGAGACATTGCCTTCCCAGAGCGAGTTCCACGACACTGCCCACGTGCTTTGAGAGCATCTTCATATTGCGCGAGATGTGCATAGACTGCAGGGTATTCTTTCTCGAGTATTTTATACGAGCCAAACTTTGCGAGGATGATGTACAGACCGGAGTTTGCATAACCGTAACGACGAATATCTCGCCCTGCTAGGACTGGCTTCAAAATCTCCGCACTTCTCGGATCTTCAGTAACAAGACGATTGTACGTTGCCTCGTCGACTATGAATGCCTCATTGAGGCCGGTCTTTATGCCGAAACTTATCCGGACGCCTGTCCATTTCCCGAGTGGCCTCCCAACATGTTCTATCTTTTCTTTGATAGTCTGTTCTGCCGATGAGAGAACTGCCCATGGTGCGTCAGAGAGATTACCAAGTCTCGTGGCATTGTCGGCGACAAACTCTTCAAGCGACGCGGATGCACGTTTATCGAGTGTCACCGCATGAAGAGCGCTCGTCCCGACGCTATTCCTTACGAGCAGAATATTGGTGTCTACTGTCGCACTCTCGAAGATGCCACTCCCGAGATCAATGAGGAGAAGCGGGTCGCGAGTGAGGAAGTAAGCACGCAACGGCTCACCATAACCCGCGCGCATCCACTTATTGCTCGTGATGTAGCAGACAAGCCCGCCCTCCTTTGTGAGCTCCAAACCGCGTGCGTAAAAATAGGCGTACAAGTCGGTGCGCGATGCGTGCACGGCCGCGTAATGCGCCTGGTACGCGTCCTTGAGCTCGCCTTTTATCTTCTCGGTGCTCACGTACGGCGGGTTGCCGATCACGATATCGAAGGTGGGTACGCCATGCATGAGATCGGGATCATAAAATGAGGCCGAGGTGAGCGGGTTGAACGGGTGGTACTCCTTGAGATGTTGTTCGCGACGCGACTGGAGCGCTTTCAAGAGGCCGCCGTCTCGGATGAGGGTCTCATATTCGCGGCGCAGTTTCTCCTTCTCGTCCTTGCGCCTCGCCTCGTAATACTGGTCTCGTATCGCCAAGAGCTTCTCTTTGAGTTCGTGCGTATCAGCGAGCGTGTCCTGCTGGCTCTCATCAAGCGGAATGAGCGTATTCGCACAGACAAACTTGAAGTCAAGATTCGGGAGCGGATCAATCTTCTGCATCTCTTCCATATCGACCAGGATCGAGAGCCATGCGCGTAGGCGGGAGATCTGTATCGCCATCTGGTCGATGTCGACGCCGTAAAGCGTGCGCGATAGGATCTGGCGCTTGAGCTTTGCCGGGTCTTTCTCGAGGCGTGTGTCGAGACGGCCATACACCTTCACGAGGAGATGGAGCATACCCATAGGGAACGCTCCCGACCCAACCGCTGGATCGAGCACTCGCAAGGTGTCGAGCGACTCTTTCACCTTCTCCTTCCCCAGATCGCGCTCGAAGTCGCGGCGCTTGTTATGGTCCTGATCGCGGAAGGTCGATTCGGGGAGCGTCACGAGCTCGCGTACGCGCTCATCTCGAAGCGGCGTCTCAGGCAAGGAGTCACGCAGATAGGCGATGAGCGATTCGGCGCACATGTAGTCAACAATCTCTCTCGGGGTATAGAAAGCGCCCTTCGCCTTGCGTGCCTGGGTGCCCGTCTCATCGTTGAGCGACGCGAGGAGGTTCTCGAATACGCGCCCGAGCATTTCCGGATCGATAGCAACGTGCTCATATTCTGACGTGCCCTCGTCGACTGTGAAGTTATAGTGGTTGAGCTTCGTATAGAGATTCGCGAAGAAACCGTTCGGGAACGTGAGTTGGGTATCGTGATAGTGATCGACCTCAATCGGTTCAAACAACCCGCCATTCAAGAACGGCGTCGTCCGGTCAGCCACCTCGCGCTTCTTCAGTTCCGTATTGAGAACGTCGAAGAAGAGCGGCTCCAATCTCGCGCGATAGTACGCAGTCTGATCTTCCTCGGACGCTACAGAGAAATAGTCCTGTGCCTGATCCAAAAAGTCCTTTTTGCGCAGGAACCACAGGAAGAGCAACCGACCAATGAGACGTACCGCAAAGAGCTTCGTGTCCTCGCCAGCCAAGCCAGTTTTCGCGAGGTGCTCGGTAAGGAGATCGAAATGCTCGACCAGAACCTTGTAGAACTCGCGGTTCGTCGGCTCATGATCGAAGCTTTTCCAGAGGCGTGCGTGAAGGTTCTTTTTTGCATCTGGAGCACCCAGGTCAAGCGCACCAAGTTCGAGCCACTGGGTGAAGATCTCGCGCTGGGTGTGCGTCAGATTGCCATGGAGTTCTAAGACGCGCAGCTTGAGGTTCGATGACAGAATGACGAAGAGCCGGTCCGCAGACTCGGGTAGTACGAAATCGATCCCGATATTGCGGGTCGAGAAGTTTTCCGGGGAGTCTTCATAGTTGGACGTGACGCCAACAACCCACGATAGATTGGTTTTGCTCGCCTTATGGAGCCAGAAGAGCTTGAGGTCGATTGGAAGATCGCTCGCATGCGGGATCTCATAAGCAGCTGCTTGCTTGCGAAACCCGGGAGCGTTGACGAAGCGAGCCACCTCGCTCTGGATGCGCGGCAAGGTGAGGAGCGTAGACATTCCAGCATCTCGTACGCCGAGCATCCCGACAAGCTCGCGCACGAGCGCATCTGCAGCCGAAAGTGCCGCTTCACCCCCCGCTTGGCCGAGCGCCGCGATCTTCTGATTGAGTTCGGTAAAGGCAGGCATGGGCTTGATATTTACTCGCACGCAGAACCGAAGCAGAACACGCTCGCCGTGATTATCGGTGGATCCTTCGGCTCCTTGAGGAGCTTCTTCAGTTCCGCTCCGGTGTGGCAGAACTCGATGGTCTCAACGAGCGATGCGGGTTCGAGCACGTGAAGCACGACAAAGGCTTCAACGACATTCCGAGGATGCGTCGCGA
>JAKAIP010000085.1 GCA_021825025.1 bacterium | reverse complement strand
TCCGCACATGGAATGTCTGCGTTGTTCGCCATCGAGATCGACCTAACGTGGGCATCTGAAGGCTAAAATGTCGGATGCTGGACGCTTTTATACTATCGATGTGCCTCTCAACGAGGAATGTCTTCGTATTCTTGGCGCTTATTCGACGACGCCTGGACGCATTTACGCCATCGATGTGCCTCTCAGCGAGGAATGCCTTTATGCTCTTGGTGCGTATTCTACGTGGTCGGACGTGTCTCCAGACAAATCTTCGTCCGTATTCAGCGGAGGAATTCTACGAGCCAACTAATGTATACGGTTGTGTGTACAATCGTGGATTCGTTAGATTGCGGAGGCGCAATAAGCGGATCGCCAGAAGGATGCGTGCCCGGCGTTTGTGATTTCGTATAATGGTATACGATTCGCTTCACATGGCCGACGCTCTCCGCAGGTCCACTTCAGACCATGTGGCAAGGGCCAATTGGACGGATTTCGGCACCGGACGGATGAATGCGCTGAATTTGTGCTTCACCACGTCGACTTTGAGCTCTAAGCGTTCGTAGAAACGTTCGCGTTCGGCGGGAGTGCTATTGAGTAGCTGATTGATGTCGTATATGTGTGTCCAGGCGACGTCCTGGGTCTCGATCGTGATACGTTCAGTATTCGCTGGCAGACTGATGAGTATCACACGGTCTACCGATTTGTGAATGGCGTCGAATTTGAACGTGTATTTCGTCAGTGTTTGGCGTCCACCGCCGATCGGCTGTCCGAAATCCGGGAGGTCGATGGCTTCTGGTAGTATAAGACTGTATTTCACGACAACTTCCTTGGTGTTAAAGTTGGCGGTAAAATCGCTGTTGGAGTACTCGATGAGATTTGGAAAGTGCTCTTTGGCTCCCGACAGATCGAGCCCGTTCCTGTTGTGGTGGCCGGCCTCGTTAAACTTTTTGATGCTTGGGTAAACGCCGGTAAGCCTGATTTTCTCTGTGTATCTCGTTCCGCTCAACCGAACGTATGCGGTGTAGGCTAGCCCCAGAACTTCAATGTTTGGTGCGTTCTTCAGTATCGTTGCGATATCGAAGTCTGCTTGAATGTCGAGTTCTCTGATGTTTGTCAAGGGCCTCGAGCCATCGTACTCTTTGCGTTCTCCTGTGTACTTGATCACTTTGACTGATGGTGGGAGCGTCCAGATATCGAACTCGGCATGACTGAGCTCATAGGTAAACTTCTCCAGTTTCCTCATCTTTCGCATAAGTTGGGATAACTCGGGATCAATGCCCGCCCCGTAGCCCCGGATGTCGATCTCTATGAGTGAATCTTCGATGGACTCGATAAAAGCTTTTGGGAGCAAATCAACATTGGTGCACTCCAGGATTCTTAGTTGAGGGCAATCATAGTGATGATCTTCGGCGCAGTTGAGACCTTCATTGGATCCCTCTATGCCGCATTGGGCGTAAAAAACATGGCCCCGACATATGTACTGCTCAAGATACTGCGGCAATCCATGCAAAACATACGATACTTCTCTGCCGCTTAGCGATAGATGCGTCAAGTGATTGGCCGATTCCAGCGAGGCCAACAGTTCTTCGCTTATCTCGGTGTCGAAGAGGTCCAACTCGACGAGCTGTGTGGGCAACTTGGGATCGTCCTCGCGTTCGGCTACAATTACACCTTTGTACATCTTGATCTCGATTGCGAAATCAGGGAAGCTGAATGTTAGGTCCGGGTCGTCATTACAACTGATATCGTACGCATACGCATTGATATATCCGCTGTGGCGTTTTTTCCTGAGCTCATTGCTGATCTCATTGAATATAAAGCCGTCGGCTATGATCTTGTTGAAGGGTCTTTCCCCGCGTTTGATGATAAAATCTGCAAGGGCTGATATTTGCTCACGCTCGAGTGTCCATGACAAGCTCAACGATTGCGTCAGATACGCCGTATCTGCGTTGAGCAAAAAGGACAAGCGCTTCCATTCGAACTCTTCACCAACGATGTGAGGTGCAACAGCATTAGCGATCTCTCGATGTGCAGACAGCGTTGTTTCTCGTGCTCTCGGTGCGTACGCGAGCGACTTTCGGAGCATGTAGTTGGACGACATTTTCCACAATGCGTATAAAGAATATACGGGACATCTAATCGGCGAGCTCTACGTATCGCCTTTACCAAGAGACTTCTTATTGACTGTATCTTCACACACCGAAAAGTCCAGCATGCCAAAGCGTCTCCTTAGTTCGTCTTTGTTAATGACCGCATGCCGAATCCCGGTTTGAGATCGCTCTTATCGAGAATCTGGCCAGCGTGAACTCCAATTCTGCGGACAACGAAGATACAACAGCGGCCACCGTCGAGAACACGAAATCTGGATGTGTCGTCTTCGCTGCGACTACGACGCGTTGATTGGCGTTTAGCGCTGCTTGCGGTGTTCGTGCATACCGAAAAGTCGAGCGTTCTAAAGCAGCTCATCGGCCGTCACGATGCTCGCATTTGCGGAAATCCAATACACCGCCAGGTCCTCGATCTTGCCACAACTTGACCCAAACGCACGCCGCCTTTTCCGGCTCGACGAAGGTGAAATCGCCATGTGTAGCATACGGCTACTCATGTTTTGTGCTGGACCAGGCGACTTCGCCCGCGCTCATCCCTGGCTCAAAACAGCATGGCTTCGGTATGGACGAGATTCAATCGGTTGTGGATGCTGACTTTCTGGGCACGATGAATGCAATCATCTGCGCGAACGTTGCGGCCGCGTCCGAATGGCGGATGGCATATCTGGCGTAGGTCAGGAAGTCTTCTTGAGTGATGCCGTCCGTCTTAGGGTTGACGTCGATGCCCAATCGCTTGCTAGCCGGCAAGAGACTGAAGAAGGCGCCATTGCCTGCCGATGGCTCCATCAGAATATCATAGCCGTTGAGATCGACCACTGTTGCTAGCTTATCGCCACTTCGGGCTTCGTGTAGAATTGGTCCATGCGCACATATGGTGATCATTCTCAACGCGGTGGACTAAAATGGGTTCGTCGTTGTGCAAGTCTGTGGAACACCATGAAGTGAAACGCGAAATACACACCATCGCGAATGTCGACGCGATGATGGAGAAGATGGCAAGCTATGTTCAAAAGAACGATATTGGTTCCTACAAGTGCATCAAGATCGGAGGCGAACAGTCGCTTCTGCTTAGATCGTCGCGCGTGTGTGTCGATGGAACGACCGTGCACGCGTGGTTCGCGATCGGGAATCGGTTGAAAATAGGCATCGTGGTGGACGAATCACGCACAATTCTTCATATTCGACCTGTGCGAAATGGACGAGTCGACGAAAGTCTTGGCTTTTCTGTGTGGGCCGACATCGGGATGCGCTGGTTGGATGGGGATAACGGTGTCAATAGCGTGCGCTCCAGAGTTATCGATAAGGTGATGCCCTACTTTGATGAAATCACCAGATGCCTCCACATCATGCACCACGCCGTTTACCAAACGATAGCTTGGTCCGCGTGAGCGTATACGATTATACGCTCATTGGACCAACGTTGTTCTTGTTGGCCTAGCCGTGATCGATAACACGCCGTACACTCTTCGTAGACGTATCCGTGCCTCTCGGCAACCATTGTTCGTCATCTGCACAACGACTTCGTGTATGATAAGCAGATCGTTATCAGTCGCGGATGCGTTGTCGTCGGAGGGCAGACCTTTTGAGTCAAGATCGCGCCCATAGATCGCGTCGTTCTTCGTTAATGCCAATCGGACTGTCGATGTCGCATTGACGTTTGAAGATGCCGCGTGCGGGCAACGTGCTCGCTTTTGGCCAGCCGTAAGCCAACGGGAACATGTCGCCGTCCACAACACTCGGCGATCTCTCTTTGGAGCATGCGGCATCTTGATACAAACAACGACACATAAAACGTACCTCAAGCGCACTTATACTTCGTCGCATAATAATGCGATAGCCCGACTTCAACGTGCTTGGAGTGTTCTAGCGTGAGTGATGACATTTTAGTCGTCTGGGGAGACTTCATTGTATCTATCGAGTCCGAGAGTCAGCATTAACGTCATCTTGTCGGCGCTGGACATATCGTTGTATCTGGGTTTTACTGCCTTCAGGATGATGGCTAGGGTGTCGCGGACTTCGTCGAGCTGGCGCCCAGCGTCATACCAACCCTTGCGTTTCAGGAAGTCAACGAGGTACACTGTGTTGCGCATGCGCGTGTCGTCTTCATATCTGCCGGGAGTGTCTCCACAGTGGTATTCCGTGCGGACACCTGTTGACCACAGTTCTTCCTTCAGTTGGTCTGAGAACGTAAGCACGCGTTTGGGTGTGATTCCGCTTGAAACATCGATGATACCGCGTTCGACACACATGGAAAACACGGTAGTGTGGATGATATGCTTTTCCATGCCTAAGATTTCGCATACGTGATCCTCTCCTGGATAAAAGCTTCCAACGTAGGATTTAGGCAAGATAACATCACCGTGCTTGCGCCCATATCGTATGCCTTCAGCTATGGCGTTTAGGAAAACTCTTTTAAGAAGCGGTATGTCAGGCGGTTCGTAATTCTTGAAACGCTCCGACAAGACAGGCGATGGACCAGCGGGCACTGCCACCTGCGTGTGGAATGGTATCTCATTTGGGG
>JAKAIP010000084.1 GCA_021825025.1 bacterium | reverse complement strand
TGATTCGCAATGCGCACCGAACGTTTTGAAAGGTTGAAAAGCTCTGGGATGAGCATGACGTCATGGCCAAGAATGGCGACTCCAGCCGCTTCAATCGAAGCGCTGTTCTCGGTACCAGAGAAGACAATACCAATATCCGCTTTTGCGAGTGCGGGAGCATCATTCAATCCGTCGCCAATCATCGCGACGCGTTCACCGCGCTGCTTCGCTTCGCTCACCAGACGATATTTTTCCTCGGGTGTGCAGTCAGCACAGAGAGTGAGCGCAAGACCCTCAAATATTGCCTCAGCATGTTCCTTGCGGTCGCCGGTAAGAATCGCCACCGTGTAGCCGGCGCGCGTGAGGTCGAGAAGAAGTTTTTTCGCATTTTCTTTGAGTACGTCAGAGAAATGGAGAACAGCGGCATCGCTTCCATCTTCCTTGAGGAGGAGAGAAATGCCACCTTTTTTATGGTGCTGCTCAGGCGCTTGTTCTATAGAGATAGTATGACTGTGCACGTTCCCAGAGATTCCTTTCCCGAGGACTTCGACTACTTCTTGGGCGGGAGCAGGAGTGAATTGATGTTTTTTTGCGGCAGAGATTACTGCTCGGGCGAGAGGATGGATCGAATGGAACTCGAGTGCCGCGGCGAGTGAAAGAACCTGTGCCTCGTTTAGGTGGGTGTCGAGCAATGTCACTTCAGTGAGTTGGGGCTCCCCAAGAGTGAGAGTGCCGGTTTTATCGAAGAAGATTGTAGTAATCGAGGCAATCGATTCAAGAGCTGCAGGTGTTTTAACGATAATGTTGCGCCCGGCCGCGCGTGAGAGACCGCCAATGAATGCGACTGGGGCGGCGATGATGAGCGGACAGGGAGTCGCAATAACGAGGACTGCGAGCACTCGCGTGAGATCACCTGAGAGTAGGTAGGCACCACCCGAAATGAGGAACGTGAGAAGCGTGAAGGGGAGATTTGCTTTCGCAGAAAGGCGGACAAACGGCGCTTGGTCTCGATGTGCATTTTTCACCAAGTCGATAATTTTTGCATACGTTGAGGTGGCGAGTGTGCCGGAGACCACAATCTCAAATGCTTCACCGGCGTTTACGCTACCGCTTTTTATAACAGCACCTTCGTTTACGGTTTCAGGCAGCGGCTCGCCGGTTAGGTTCGCTAAGTTTAAGACTGCGAGCGGTGTGACAAGGAGGCCGTCGAGCGGTACGAGTTCGCCGCCACGCACAATAATGGTGGAACCGGGTTGTACGTCGGCGAGGGGTACTTCTCGGGTGCTCGCGTCGGACTGCTTTACCAGAGCGGTCTTCGGTATGCGTGCGAGAAGCGCAGAGAGGGAAGCTTCCGCACGTCGCCCAGCATACGTTTCGAGCGCTTCGCCACTTGCATACATAAGAGCAATGACGGTACCGGCCAGGTACTCCTGGGTGACCAGAGCCAAGACCATGGCAAGGAAAGCGATGTAGTCGAGCGACGTGTTCCCACTGCGCAGCTCTTGTGCCGCGAAGTAGAGGAGTTGAACGATGCCGATGCTGATAGCGAGAAGATAGAGCGCCGAGAACTTACCTAAGAGCGCTCCTGTTAAGAGGAGAGTGATGATACCAGGGAGGAGGAGCGTCGTAGGTGGCAGAGAGCGCATGCGCCAAGGTTACAGGAACAGGAATGCAGCAAACACAATCGACAACAAGATACGGTAGATGCCGAAACTGGTGAACGAATGTTTGCGAACGTACGCAAGAAGCCAGCGGATACTTGGCATCGCGACGAGGAAGGAGACAACAAGACCGACGAGGAGAACGAGCCATTCGTGCGGAGTGAACGCAACACTGGTCTTGAGTAAACTGAGGCCAGTCGCCGCAAGCATCGTCGGGACAGCAAGGAGGAAGGAGAATTCTACGATTGTCGATCGCGCGATACCAAGGGTAAGGCCGCCGACGATGGTTGCACCACTGCGCGAGACTCCTGGGATAATCGCAATGGCTTGGAAGAAGCCGATGGCGATCGCTTGGCGGTAGGTGATCGGCGCATCAACAACTGCCATATCCTCGCGCTTGCCGTACCACTTTTCGAAAAGGATAAAGATAACGCCGCCGATAAAAAGGGAAGCGAGCACGATGAGTTCGTTCCCCAGGAGGTAGGTCTTGAGGATGTGATAGAGCGCGAGGCCGATAATCCCGGTCGGAATGAATGCCACGGCCAGTTTCTTCAAAAGTTCGAAATGAAAGAAAGATTTCCAGTACAGGACGACAACCGCAAGGATGGCCCCGAGCTGGATAGCGATCTCAAAAGTCTTGGTGAAGTCGTTTTGGATGATACCGAGTAATGAGGAGGCTAAAATGAGGTGGCCAGTCGATGAAATAGGTAAAAATTCGGTCGCGCCCTCGACAATGCCGAGGATAATACTCTGTAAGATAGTCATGTCGCTATCATAGCATAGGGCTATTCCACATATTGACAATATATTGTCAATATGCTACTATTCCAATTAACGAGGTAGTTAATGGCTATCTTGGTAACTTACATTCAATGTCCATCTTAGGAGCCCTTATGGGCTTTTCCCTTTTTCTCAGTCCGACGGCACTTTCTTTCGGTAGCTTCAGTGCTCCGAAGAGTGTCGCGCCTGTTGCGTCTGTCGCGCCCAGCTATACGGTCGCTCTTACTGCGTACAATGCGGTACCGGAGCAGACCGATAGCAATCCGCTTGAGACAGCCTCCGGGGCGTATTCGAATCCAGAAATTATCATGGCCCGCTCAGTCGATCTTGCGGATGCGCTACCGTTTGGCACCATCGTGGAGCTCGACGGCTCGCACATCACTTCCGGCGACGCTTGTGGGTATGATCTTGTCGCGCCACACCTCGGCTATCGCGTTATTGAAGACTCAATGAATGCGAAATTCATGAAGCGTGTTGACGTGCTCCTCGATACAAACCTGACGTATACCAGTCCGAACGGTCGCGTGCGAGGTGCTGCGGACGTGCTCGGTATCTGCCAGGGTGTAACTATCCGAGTCGTCGGGTTCGTAGATATCAATCATCTCCCGAAGACACAGGCCGAGCTTGCACAGCTTGTTGCAAAAGGAAGTGCACTCGCACTCAAATAATCGTTCACCTCGATAGTCACAAGAACCGCCACTTCGTGGCGGTTCTTGTTTTGCATACGGTATGCTGAAGGTATGGATCGCCTTACTCGTGCCGCGTCAGGGTTGACGAAAGAGGAGTACGATCAGCTCGAACAGCTCTCGACGCCGGCGAAGATTCAAGATTTTCTCGATGCGCTCCCGATGAACTTTGAGAGCGACGGGGATACGCATCGTTCTCCGCGGGCCGTGTTACGAGCGCAGAAAGCGCACTGTATCGAAGGGGCGATGCTCGCGGCGACAGCCTTATGGATTCATGGCGAACCGCCAGTCATTATGAATCTCTCGGCACGCCTTGGGCGAGGTGACGTGGATCACGTTATCGCACTCTATACTCGCGGTGGCTACTATGGGGCGATTAGTAAAACAAATCATGCGGTCCTGCGGTTCCGTGATCCAATCTATCGCACTCTTCGCGAACTGGCGCTCTCCTATTTCAATGAATGGTTTCTCCTTTCGTCAGGCGAGAAAACGTTGGAGTGCTACAGTCAGCAGCTTGATCTGCAGAAGAAGTTTGGTACCGCTTGGATCACCCAAGAGCACGATCTCTGGGAGGTCGCTGAGGCACTCAGCGTCTTGCCGCACTACCAGCTTGTCCCGAAAGGGAATTGGCGCTATGTCCGCAAGGCGGACGCGATGGAGCGGAAGGCAGGCGGATTCCGAGAGTGGTCACGCACTGGCCGCCTCGCTTAGGCAGCTTTTCGAATAATAAAGAAGGGTGTCATCTCGCTATCTTGGCCAGCAGGATTGTCGTGCAGAAGTTCACGAATAAATTTCTCAGAGATAGCCGAGGTTGATTTCCCGAGTGAGAAAGCGCCACGGTAGTTCGCATCAACAATGACTGTTTCAACGCCGAACGTCTTGCGCAGCTCTTGTGCGACTTTGTCGGGGTGAAGTGGCGCACGTTTCGCATACTCTGTGTACGGTGCGAGAGTGAAGGACATCGGACAGTCGATCGACTTTGCTCGCTTCCCGACAAGATAGTAGAACGCGCCCTTGATACCGAGCGGACGAGTCACCGCAGCAACTGCCGCGGCGAAGAGGACCCGAGGGACACCAGCTTCCTCGATGAGCAGCTGCATCGCCGGGGCGGTGCCATGGCCGAAGCCGCGGAATTGCGGCGTACCGACGTGGTTGCGTACCTTGCTCGAGAGCAGGCGTGCGAGCCAGGAAGTCTTGATATCTTTAATCGGGAGCATACGATTCTGCGTGATGCAGACAATCTTCTCGCTCACGAAGAGCATATCGCCCGGTGTGAGGTGCGGTGCGGCATACTCTCGTAGGAGCGCGACGAGATCGTCGCCTGCCTCGATGAGTCGGGTCTTAATCGGTAAGCGCACGTACGAAACATTGTCGACAACGGCCTCGAGGCGCTTGCCGGCATTTGGTAGAAGTTCTTGTGACATGCTATACAGTATAGCGTCATGGAAACAAAAAAGAAAAAACCGGTATGCCCGGAAGGACTGCAGGTGAAGCGATCGAGTGCCGGACTCGGACTCTTCGCAA
>JAKAIP010000083.1 GCA_021825025.1 bacterium | reverse complement strand
AATGCACATATACGCCAGCCGCATACGCGACCACGATCGCAGCGGCGAAGAGAAAAGCCAGGAGAGCGATGCTTACGTTCTTTGTCATAGACTCACCATATAGCATACCACGGCGGCTCCAGAAATCCGGGGATGCAAAAATCGGCAGATTTGGTACAGTCTAGGGACTACGATTCGTAGTCATTGCGGGTTCGTCTAATGGTAGGACACATCCCTCTGGAGGATGGTATTGGGGTTCGAGTCCCTGACCCGCAGCCAACACGAGC
Source organism: bacterium (assembly GCA_021825025.1). The sequence continues at coordinate 4,365 of JAKAIP010000083.1, read as the reverse complement.
GCACAACATATGCACTAGTTCGTCAAGGGTCTCGTGCGGAAGCGATGTCGCTCGAGACGCGTTCAGTTTGAAATCACGTGTGCTAGATTTACTGCATGTCAAAGATCTGTGATCACACAAGTGTCGGCATGTTGGTCTTGAAGGACGGGAAATTGCTTTTGATAGAGCGCGCGAGATTCCCTTTTGGTTTCGCAGTCCCTGCCGGACATGTTGATGGTGATTCGAGTTACGAAGAAGCCGCACGACGAGAGTTGCGTGAAGAAGTTGGGTTTGAGGCGACAGGTTTGAAGTTGCTTGCGGAAGAACGAAAAGAAAATCCTTGTCGTCGTGAAGGCGGTTCATGGCACCAGTGGAAAATGTACGAAGTCTCCGTGACTGGCGACCTGTGCCGAAGTGAAGACGAGACAAAACGAGCGGGGTGGTATGACGTAGAAGAGATCAAAAGACTTGGGGACAGGTCGGAACAATACAATTCGGGTGAAATCACCGAGGAAGATTGGGAACGCGATCCGGGTCTTGAGCCGGTAATGCACGAATGGTTTAAGGAACTTAAAATAATTTAGATATGAAGATCACAATCTGCGGGAGCATGGCATTTTATGAAGAGATGAAATCAATTCAAGACGAGTTGCAGAGTCTTGGTCATGAGGTGCAAATACCTCAGCTTGCTCTCGAAGTCCCGGAGGAATTTGGAGGCGGGAGGCAGGTGTATTTCGGCGAGTATATAGAGAAGAACGGCGGAATGGATGCGTTCGCGCCTGGCCATGAAATATGGGACCTCAAGGAAGGAGCGATTAGAGATCACTACGAGAAGATCGATTGGTCCGACGCAATCCTTGTTGTTAATCATGACAAGCGTGGTGTCGAGGGATATGTGGGTGGAAACACTCTTATTGAAATGGGGGTTGCTTTTTACTCGAAAAAACCGATCTACATCTTGAATCCCGTATCCTCGCAACTTTCATACAAACAAGAGATTCTCGGCATGAAGCCGATCGTCTTGGCTGGTGATTTAAGCAAAATCAGCTAGCTAAGTCGCCGAGGGTCTCGGGCGCGGTTCCGGTCATGCCCGACACTCTTGATGAGCCCCTTGCTTTTCAGCCGCGCAAGAAGGTTGAATACTGTCGCTGGGCACAGGAAGAGCTGTCTCGCTAGCCATTTTTTAGAGGCGTAGCAGTAACCCTTCTTTTTTGACATGGCCACAATCAGGAAGGCCAGCATCGCCTCGCTCGCTCTCATGTCAAAACGTCGCAAGGCTTCAATGTAGATTGTGATGTAGTACTTCTTTGGTTTTTCTTCTTCCATATACGTCTTCATTACTTGCTAATAGTTTTTCGATAGAGATGAGGGTTCACTCGCTTATCGACTTTGAGAAGCAGTGCGAAGAACGCGACAAGGTTGCCGTCTTTTGCGCGCGTAGCGTCCCCTGGTGAGGGAAGGAGTGCGTCGTATTCGTTTTCGTCTTGTTGCTTATTTGTGTCGTTTTCCTCAATCTCCATAGCTTGGGATTGGGGTCTTGCATAGCAAAAAACCCCGAAAAACACAGAGGCCGAGCCAAAAGCTGGTCAATGCGTTTCTCGGGGCGACAAGCGAGAGTCCTGAGAAGGGACTCTCTACGGCACCCAAGAATGTCTAATAATTACTATTACAAGAATAGCATGACGACAGCGACTGCAATCCAAGTTATACACAGGATTCTCCAACATGTTGGAGAATCTTTTGAGGAGAGACTAAAACTTCAACAACTCCCACGCTTCCATGCCCATCGCGTTTGCGATGTCGTGAATCTTTGAGATGGTCACATTGCTCTCTCCGCGCTCAATCATGGAAATGAAGTTGCGCGTTATCTTCGCTTTGAATGCCAGTCTTTCCTGCGACAAGCCCCGCCGCTCGCGCTCTTCTTTGAGCTTCCGTCCCACCTTCTTTGAAAACGGGTGCGCGCTTTTCATACCACAATTGTGGCAACGTTAGCCCTCCTCGTCTGCCAAATATATTTGGCAAAAAGGACAAAGGTCTATATAATTTTTCATATGGAAAACACGCAAAAGCAGACGCCAAAGAAACTGGGTGCGGTTGGTGCTATCCTCGGGTTTTTGTTCGTTGGATTCCTTATCTACTCCGCTTTTTCAATCGCCACATGGGCAAATCACGACTCGGGTACGCCCTCGACAGAATCGGCGAAGACAGACCGAGACTTGTCGACCGAGGCCTACGTCATCTCTCAGGGGTATGTGAAGCGGATACTGAAAGCGCCCGCGACGGCGGACTTCCCGTTGCTAGATTACACGGCCAAGAAGACGGATGGAGCGCAAATCTATACGGTGCATGGATATGTGGACGCGGACAATAGCTTCGGCGCGAAGATACGAAGCTACTGGGATACGCTCCTGATGTACAAAGGCGGCGACCCTGCCGACTCTGCCAGTTGGGTACTCGACACCCTCGTATTCGATAACAAGGTCGTGTACGAGGCGACAATGGCCTCCACAACGCCGTAGAATCCGTTGTACGCGGAGTTCTTGGCTGTCTGCACCCTTTGTATATATCCGCCCTGGTATCGGCTAAAAAAGCTTCTCGGTCGCTGGCACCGCTTTCGCTCGTAGTTTTGCAAACTCCAACATCTCGGCGATAGACGCGCCCTTTTCTTTCCAGTCATTGAAGAAAGCATTGCCGATGATGACGTACTCCCAGGTGGCGTTGCTTCGCATCTCGGGCGGTAGTTGGTTCACGCGGTACACCCAGTTGAGCGCGGCGATTTGCTTCTTTTGTACGTTCGGATGGCTTATCTGGTCTTGTGCCTTCGTCTCGACGATATAGATTTTCCCGCCGCACTTCACGAAGAAGTCGGGGTGATACTGCGCCATGAGTCCGTCGTCTTTGAGATAACGGAAGCGGACGAAGTAATGCTTATCGACGAGGAGCTTCACGAACGCTTCCACGCCACTGTCGGAGTCCGCGTACTCGATGAATCCCTTTTCAAGTCCACCACTATGCGAAGGGTACGGCGTACGCTCGTAGATAGTCTTGCTCGTTTGGAGCGAATAGCTCTCACGCATACGAAGCGAGGACACTTCCGACACCTTGCGCTGTATCACTTCTGGTTCGCTCACTGTCTCGGTTTCCTGCATTTTCTGGATAGCGGTGGAGAGTTCTTGGATGATGTGGTCGGTGATGAGATTCACCATGAGGATGCGCCAGTTGTCGTCTGCGAACGGGTCGATTTCCTGATTGAACAGGCGCGTGCGTACATAGCCGTCCACGAGCGCGGCGAGTTCAGGCATTCGCACCTGTATCGCGGGATAGCGCGTCTGCTCTTTCAAGTGTCGCCCTGATACGGGTTCTGACACGAGTACCGACACACGATTTACGAGACGCGAGACGAACTCGTTGTAGCTTGTGGCAGTCATGATGCCTCCATGGATGCTGTAGTCCCCAAAGCGCGTGCCCTTGGTCATTTCTTGCGAGATAAACTGCTCGCCCTTGGACACCATCTTCTTTAGTTGTTCGAAGGTCGCCTTATCGAACGGGCGCAGGTCTTCGACTGAAAGCTTCTTGTCTTTGATGACTTCTTCGGCCTCGCTCACTATCACGGGGAACGCGAAGTCGTACTTTTCGTAGCCCACGCGAAGCCCGACCGAAATGATGTCTCCCGTCACGCCCGTACCGCCCGTGATTTCCGTATCGTCCACGCCCGCCAGCCCTTCTTTCATCAACTCGTCGTAGAAGCCGATGAATGCAGGGTGCTCGACGATGCTCAAAATATCGAAATAGTTTTGCGGGCTGGTCTTCTCGACGAGGAGCCGACGGCGGTTTTCCTCCTTGATGTCGGCGAACTCTGGCTCGCGCCACATTTGGCGAAGGCCACGGCCGATAGTCTGCTCCAAGAGAATGGGGGCTTGCGAGGAGCGGAGCGGGACGATGACGCAGATGTTGTTCACGTCCAAGCCCTCGCGGAGCATGAGCACCGACACGATAACCTTCGGCGATTTGTGCTCGTCGAGGTGGAACAGCTTATTCTTTATCTCCGCCCATTCGTCCTTCCCGACGTCGCCCTTGCGGTCTGAGTGTATTTCAAGCACGTCGTCGGCCGACAATCCTTCGGCTTGCAGGAACTCGGTGACGAACGGCGCGACCTTGGTGTCCTCGCAGACAATCATCATCTTCGGGTACTTGTTGCGCTCGGGCGCAATCTGCTCGAAGTCTTTCTCCAAGATTTGGAGTTTCTTCAATCCCGCGCGAAGCATGACGCGCTGGCCTTCGGAGAGGCCGATAACCTTGCCCGCCTCGTCGCGCTCGGCCTTGAAGTCCAGCTCCATCGCGGCAATCTCCTTGCGGCGGTCGAGCACGAGCGTCTTCACATAGAGA
>JAKAIP010000082.1 GCA_021825025.1 bacterium | reverse complement strand
GCCAGTAATAATTAAAATAGAAACAAAAACTAAAATTTTAAGGTATGAGTAAAGAAATGTGGTGCTTTAAGTATGATGGATCCGTCCATTTGGGAAAAGTAGTCGATGAGATGAACAAAACAAGGTTCAATGATCCTATGCCAATAAGAATAGGTTTTTACTATGGCATTGATGGTGGAGGTAGATTCACGTTTGGATCGTCGAGTTGGGCTGATATATTGTCAATAAGCGAGATAGCGGATATGTGTATTGGAATGCAGATCGGAATAAATATTTCAGAATTTAAAGTAGATCCAATAAAAGAGTTCGATAAGGTAATGCCTCCGGTAAAGGAAAATCCAGAGAAGGTAAGGATGTGGGTTAGAAAAGGCGACATGCTCCCACTAAAGGAAGCCCAGGCGGTACTTAAAATGGTAGACGAAAAGACACTGATCGGCATGTGGGCAAAGAAAGTAATATCTAACTTCTATACAGAGGAGGAACTAAATGGGTAGCTTTTTTGTAGCAATAGAAGAGCATAAGGCAACGACATTTGTGGTCCTCGCCGCAGTGGCGTTCTGCTGCTGCTTTAGGTTTTATTTTATACGGATAGATGAAAAGAGCAAAGCTGATAACAATCAAAGGTGAATACTACGTCAGGATCCTAACTGGATACAAGTACGATGAAAAGACGTACGAGCAGAAGGCGGTGAATGAGACAATACCCGTCCTGAAAGGAGAAGAGAAGAAGATCCTAGAGGCCATTCAATACGTGGAGGAAGATGGTAAGCTGTATAACGGCATATCCATCCCGCCAATGCTCATTCGACGGGTGACGCATGGAGTAAGTATAAAGGATAGTAGGGAATACATCGTGGCCAATGAATACATGACGGAGAGCAAGGGTATTCTATTTGAAAGACTGATACTCGAAAATACAGCTCTTCGCGAAAGAATAAAGGAACTGGAAAGCGTGCTTAGGAGAATAGAGTCCCTGAGTTATGATCCCGGGAATGTGAAAAATATATTCGAACTAGCGAAAAATAACGATAAAAATGAGTACTTTTAAGGCATGGTAATTGAGGATCCATCAAACCCTTTCTGGTACCCGCAAACGCTTGGGGTGAATAATGTAGCCGGATCTCAAATAAATCCAGCTACAGAGGAAACCCTCTCAGCAATACAAACACTAACAAGCTACATAAACGATACCGGCATGAAGTCCGGGTTCGTGGATAACTCCAATAGCTCAGCGGACGCAATACTTTCAGGTGGATCATTTGTTGGACAGTGGGTAGATGTATCGAAATATAAGTCCGTAAACGTAGCAGTGAAGACAGATCAGGATGGAACAATACTTGTTGAATTTAGTCCCGATGGAGCAAACGCAGATAGTCAGCTATCATACTCATACTATACCGGCGTTGTAAATAAACCAAAGCACTTGGAGGTTACAAGAAAATACTACCGTGTTTCGTTTACAAACACATCCGCATCAAATCAAACGTACTTCAGGCTTCAGTCTATTGTTGGAAATCAAACGCAGCTTACCTCAGCCCTCAACTCAATAATAACCCAAACAGATGACGGTATAGTGGTGAGAGAAATGGACTTCAATTACACCGTAGCTGATGGACTGTATCAAAATCTAGCCATAACAATAAAGGAAGGCATAACTCCAGCAGTAGGAACAGGCGCAGCTACTCAGTCACTATGGCAAACATCTGGAATGTACACGGGATTCCCTGTTGGTGCTCCAGAGGAAGGTCAGCTTGTTGTTGCGGGAGCGGATACAGGAGTTGTTTGGTACACATACATGGCGACAGACACAGATACAAACTACACGTTTGGGTTCTACTCTGTAGCCGGGGCGGGGTCGTATAACCTTGGACACAATATATGGAGAAGCAACTTCATGTACTTTGTGAAAAATTCAGACACCCTATTCAATGTAGATAGAATAACGCTTAGGCACGCAATAACCGTGGCAAATGTTTTTTGCACAATAGAAGCCGGATACTCCCAAAGCTACTGCGCGGCATATACCGTTCCGTACAACTGCTCTATAAAACTTGATAGGATAAACGGATCAATAAGAGGCGGTAATACAGCCTCACATGACGGGTTCTTTTGGTACAGACCCTACGGAGAGTCGCCAAGGTTAAGGTTTCCTTTCGAGAATCAATTCGGGGGACTTTACTTCGATGATGTTGACTACGCTATAAAGATTCCAGCAAGAGTAGATCTAATGCCTATGATAACGTATGCAGCAACAAACAACGCCTTCTCTAGGTTAACTTATAGGTTTATAAAAACATTTAACGGCTAACAGATGTCAGGAACAGGAGCAACATACAGAGATTTCTTTGCTATACACGCCCCGTGGCCGATACCAGATTGGTTTGAGCCTCGTGGACTTCCAGTGGAGCCAACAGCCATGATGACGCCGGATGAATACTTCAATGATCCGGTAAATAACGCCTCTACATACGACGCCGCATTCAGGTACTACGTGAAGGAAACAAATACATGGCTGGAAGATGACTACACCAAAGATACCGGTGATGTGATCACCTCCGATCAGAAGTATAATATCATATCCTACTACGGCGCATACGACTACAGGCAAGCGGAGATCGCTGCCTGGCAGGTAGATTACGAAAAGGAAAAGTACTTCCAATGGAGATGGCATTTCGCAGATGAGATGCTTGTCGCCAGAGGAGGAGGAAATATTTCATAACAAACAAAAAAAAACGAAACGATGACAACAGAACAAATCCCCCTGATCATCCCGGTGTTCAACCAGATGACATTCACAAAAGGCCTGATAGAGTCCTTTAGGAAATTCTATCCAAAGAACAGGATATACATCCTCAACAACGGCTCTACATATCCGCCGCTACTAGAGTGGCTGAAAGAAACGGATCTTAAAAATAATGTGTGTGTCTTTAACTACAAGGAGAATGCTTTCCGCGAGAACCTAAGGCATTTCCTTGATTCATATATTATTTATGGATATGAGTATTACGCGATCAGCGATCCAGATATTCTAATTCCAGACTACACGCCAGGCAACTTCCTTGAGATGTTTAAAGCCTTGATCGATGAGCATAACTACCACCGTGCAGGGTTTGGACTGAAGACAGAGGATATCCCTGACTACATCCATGATAAGGCAATGATCGTTGCTAACGAAAATGAACTCAAGACAAAACCGGTATGGTTCTACAAACATCAAGGCTATATCGCCCCTCTCGATACCACATTCTGCCTGTATAAAACATCCAACGGTGGATGGTCCTCACCAATGAACGGAAAGGATTGGGGTAACTGCGTAAGGTTACTGGAGGCGCGTCACCTAGGGTGGTACATCGATCCAAGCAATGTAAGCGAGGAGATGGACTACTACTTCAAGACAGCAAACTACCGCGTTCCGGGTCAGCCATCGGCGGGAGCTAATAACAACAGGCCACAGCAGTATATATGATAAAACAACAATACAATGAGGTGGTTACCGACGAGATGTTGGTAGGCACACTGGATCACAATGTCCATACCGGATTTCTGGAAGATTACAGAACGATCTCCTGCCTATTAAGAAAGTTCAAGCCAGAGAGTATCCTGGAGATTGGAACTAACGTAGGAAGCGGGATCAACGTCATGAAGGTAGCGGTTCCACAGATGAAGATCTATAGCCTGGACTTGGATTACGCTACAATGATGCAGAACAGCAAGCAGTATCCTATCGGTCCAAATGGAGAGGATCGCGTAGGTTCAGCGGTGAAATGGCCATACGTGCAGCTACGTGGAGATAGCATGACCTTTGACTACTCCAAGTATCCATGCGAAGCGGCATTCATCGATGGAGAGCATGACTACGATCATCCACACCACGAAGCTAAGGAAATGATAAAAACCGGAACAAAGCTCATCATGTTTCATGATGCTGACATTCCGGAAGTGTACAACGGCATCGTAGATGCCTTTAAAGGAAACGAAGACTATGACCTCTACAGAGTTGAAGGGACAAGGATCGCCTACGCAGTCAAAAAGTAAGGTAGGTGTAATCACCATAACGTACAACAATCCAGATCTACTCATACACCAACATCGGTGTGTGAGTAGATTTCTCACCGACGATCACTCGCTGATAGTTGTAGATAACAGCAGCGACAAGCAAAAGGCAGACGCCATAAAGTACCATGCCGAGAATCTTGGACTTGAATACATAAGGACCTCAGCGTCCTCACACGGAGGAAGCGAGAGTCATGCCTTCGCTGCCAATGTGGCCTACATGCGATACTCAGGGAAGTTTGATTATCTATTTTTTATTGACCATGACTGCTTTCCAGTGAAGGAGTTCTCAGTGGCGGAGATACTAAAAGGTAAGAAGATAGCGGGTATAGGGCAGGCGAAGAACGGCTATACATACATGTGGCCGGGGTGCGTGATGTGGAGTGAGATACTGGTAAACAGATCTATCGTTGACTTTTCGGTTAATCAAGATCTGGTCCTGGATACCGGTGGGGAGCTAAGGCACATCATCGATACATGCAGCGCTGATCAGGTGGCTTACTTTGATGAGGTATATGAGCAGAACCCGGGGTTCAATAAGACCATGTATAACTTCTATACTATGATCAACAACGGCACCTTCATGCACTTC
>JAKAIP010000081.1 GCA_021825025.1 bacterium | reverse complement strand
AAAGAAGTGGTGATTTCCAACATCCGACAACTGTTTCGCGGATATGAAGACATCGTCACGGAACTCGACGATATAAGTGGTGGCCGTATTTCCTATACCGTATGAATCTTTCCTCAAAAGAAGAAGTGGTGCGTGAGATAAAGACTTTTCTTGATGACACGGGCATCGCGGCTTATGCTGCGTTTATAGGCGGCTCGTTCTTCTTCTCTTCAAAGGCTGACTGGAATCGATTCTCAAACGGAAAGAGTGATATCGATATGATCGTGGTATGTAAGGATTATTCCCAGTCCAAGTCGGCGCTACTTCGTCTGTTCCCGCCGTCAATTGTAGAAGGATTTCTACGTGGGGAATATTCGATACTGAATCACGCACACCGTTATGGAAGTGGTAGGAATGTATTGCATATCAAGTTCATGTCACACAGCCTGTTTGAATCCCTCGCCACTCTCGGCGCAGTGTCTTTTCTCAGCTTCCGGAGGGAATCTCTGGCTCAGAGAAAATCCTCAGCATCTTTTTCGTCAAACGGTCCAGATTCTTCCCGTTTCCGTTACCTGGAAGAAGAAGTTGACGGGGGGTATCTGCTTCACTATCAATTCAATCCTGTGCAGAACAACGAGTTCTTTCTTTCCGACATCCATTCGATGGTTCTTTTTAGTATTTGCATCCACGACGCAATCGACGTTCGCGTATTGCGCGAGGTTCTTCTTTCAAACGTAAAAAATTACCTGAAGGACTCAATATCTGAAGAAGCTGCCTTACAGACATTCCGATATTTCTCTGAAAAGGGTCTGGTGACGGAAAACTGGAGGGATATACTCCTTGGATATTTTTGGATGAATACATATCAAGCCACGGATCTGTATTTTCAAGATAGTCTCTAAAAAAAGAAAAGGAGGAAAGTTTATAACTTTCCTCCTTAAAGATTTTCCAGGGCCGCAACGTATGCATCGACTTCGTGATGACTGTTGAACCTTGGTACTACTACCGCAGCAAGTGGGCTATCCGATACGTTCCTATGAGTCGCAACTATGGCTTGACTAAACTGACCTATGACGAGCAGATTGCGTTCTTTGCTGACGTGTTCAAACAAAAGCAGTTCGAACAGCGCATGCAGCGTCTCGCCAAGATGCAATTCCGTCAGACCCAGTCGTTTCTTTTCAGGAAGGCAGCGAATGAACTCTGCCAACGGTATCTTCATCCCGATCTCCATGACGGCAGACATCTTGTCAGACCCAAACAACGCGTCGTAGATCGAACTGCTTAACCTCACTTCGCATCCTTGACCCATGAAGAAGTCAACGTACCTTCCGTTGAGGGATTCCTGTTGGGTTGAAGATCTCTCAGTAATGACGCGTGAACAAGTGTCGTCTACGAAGACGACCGGAGGTTCCGGCGAGAGGGTGCGAGCGAGCGCGACAAGAGCACGGAACTCATACTTCGGCTCCTTTCGCGCCCACACGACCAAGGCAGGTAGGGTCTGTTTAGTTGGAACACCGATTGTGTCGATGACAAACCCCTCACGTCGAAGGGCGTCGATGACCGAGGTGGTCATGACGCACCCCTTTTTGAGGAACAGATCTTGAAGAACTGCCGTTTGCCGACTCTGACGATTCCATCGCTTACTTGCGCAGCCAAGGTCTCGAAGGTCAGCATTTCTTCTTTACTGCCCATCCGCAAACGAACTGCTCTTTGTTCGAAAAGACGACGAAGGGCACTCTTGCTCTCAAACGCCCCACTTCGCATGAGGACGTCCATGAGCGGATCGCCTTCTTGTGCCGTCAACTCAGAACAGTCTTCTTCCCGCAGGTCTTTTTGGGAAAACCGGCGTTCGAAGGATTCTCGTTCACGAAGTCCGGCATCAAGTCCTACTTCGAGCGCGACGATCAAGGTGGCAAGTTGCTTCTTCGCCTCAAGAGGCTCTGAAGCAATGCACCGTTCAAGCTCATCAAGCTCCCGTTCGTGTACATCGGCAAAACTCCTGAAGTACTGCCCGATGAGTCGATCCGGTAAGGACATGATCTTCCCGAATTTGTCCTCGAGCGAGGTATTCACGGCGATGTAGTTTCCGTAACTCTTGCTCATCTTTCTTCCGTCACCACTTGTTCCCTCGAGGATTGGAGTTGTGAGTATGATCTCTTCCTCCATCCCCGAGTTGCGCATGACACTTCGACATTGCTGGAAATTCAACAATTGATCCGTACCGCCAACTTCGACATGACTGCCGAGGTGTACGGAGTCGATTCCCATAAGCACGCCGTAGCATACTTCCGCCAACGAAACCGCCCGCTCGTTTCTCATCCGTGCCCGGAAATCTTCGCGTTGTACAGCTTCCGATAGGCTGATCTGCTGGAAAATAGTGAAGACTTCCGTTAGCGGCAACGACGAAAGCCATTCCGCATTGTGATGAACGTGCAAATGATTCAGGTCAACGTACTTACCGATCTGAGACCGATACGTTGAGAGATTCGCCACGATCTGCTCATTGCTGAGTGGATCACGGCTATGCTCTCGAGCGGTAGGGTCTCCAATCCGAGCGGTGAAGTCCCCGATGACAAGGTCGATATGGTGCCCCGCCTTCGCAAAAAGCCGCAAAAGCATCAAGGGCACAATATGACCAAGGTGGACATCGGAGCCCGTCGGATCGATACCGAACTTGACTCGCAGCCTTTCGGTTCCGGTCAGCTTCTGATGCAGTCGCTCGACCGTCAGAATCTCTTTGCATTTCGGACGCAAGAATCCGAGCAGTTCATCCGCCCGTATTCCGCCCCACGACCCCGTGGAACGCGCATCGAACTCCATGTCGAATCTCTTCATGACACTTCCTCCTTACCTAAGATTGAGTTTGGTGCCCCTTAAACATACGTCAAAGAGCGTCTAATCAGATAGTACATATTTTAATTATATATGTCAACACAAAAAGTGACACAGCCGAAGCCATTCCCGTGTCACTTTTGTCACTTTTGGTGCGCTCGAGACGCGTCGTCTTGAAACTGGTCTGACTAGCCAAACGGAGCAACCCGGGCTTAACCGACCACCGTTCTAACTCGAGACGGCCAGCCATTGACAGATAGCACGAGACGTGTCGTATAAAAGCGAGTCGTGCGTGCACGAGAAGCGTCGTTATTTCGCTTAAATAATTCGTAAACAAGCGCCGAAAGTAGTAAGCTTGTACTACATCGGCACAATGGCTGCGAAAACCCACAATCTCAGGATCCACGGCGACAACATTTTGGAATGCGAGAGCGCGCTCAAGTTGCTCGCGTCCTCCCTCAACGGCGGTACGTTTGAATTGGTCGGCGGCTCCGCTTATTCTCCGGTCTACGCTTTCCTAAGCGATACGGATGAGAAGTTCGTCGTGCAGCTATTCCCGGGCTACGGGCGATGGCATTTCCCGCTCGTCGAATATATTGCCTCTCTGGGCGGTACTCTAAGGGAAGCGCCGGACGCCGTCATAACTCGAGTCGAGGACGAAGGTGGCACATCTCTTGAGCGACCGGTACTCGCGCTTGAGTTCAGTGGAGCTTTGCCTGCGGGTAATAACGCATGGCAGCGTACGGGTCGTGCTTTGGCGTTGGCATACGCAGGCATACCGTATCTCTATTTTGCGGAGCTTGGCGGACAGGAACTAGACGCGAAACGAGTAATCAAGGCAGCGCGATTCCCAAACCCGCTCGTACCGTTCGCATACGCGGTGTTAGGGATGAATAGCAGCTCGATCTCTCTTCCGGTCTATATCGCAAGCCCTTCAATAAGCGCGGAAGTCGTCGAGGTCTATAAGGATTGCTTCGGCGATAAAGATTCTGTTGAACTCGTGCGAACGATCCTCCTCTCAACGGATGTGGCTAAATCGAAGGATCGCATAGAAAAGAAAGTGGCGAGAATCATCGAACTCCTTGCTACCCAAAGAAAGCGAGCAGACATTCTCACCCCTGCAGAATGGGCTGAGTTTTATACCCAGAAAACAGGACTCGCTAAAGCTCAGTGGCTCATAAAGAAAGCGATGCCGTGGAACAAGAAGGTTGGCATCAGCCCGACGCGTACCTTTCCACTGCTGTTGAAAGCTGCATACGATGCGAAGGCGGCGGCTATCGGGTCCAAGGATATGCCGATCAGTCTCATCGCTCCTGAGAATCGAACACATTTTGCCAGCCAAGTGAAGAAAATCTATGGCGGCAAAGTAAGCCCAGAGTTCGAGGAATGGGTGTCAACGAGCGCTCGTCCGTTGCTCTGCGTATGGGTCGCCGGATTTAAGCCAAGGGGCGACGACTCACGACCAGATCGAGGACTTGTGCCGCTCGCAAGGATGATTTTCGGACTTGAGGACGTAGACCTATTGACTGTCATGTACGGTCCGGCAAACCCGTCCGCATGGGCCATGCTAACGAACGATATGGCAAAGCTCGCCTCCACGAATGGGCTATGGGAAGCCGTCATCAATCTCAGCAACGCGATCATCGTCGATAGCGCCACGGGGACAAAACTCAGCACCTACGGATTCGTAGTTCCCAAGCGAAAAGGAGGATTTGAGAAAAAGCCGCTCCCAGCTGCTTCGGAGATACCGAATTTCGGCGAGCAAGACGTGGACTCCGCGCTGCACCTCCTCTTCTCTGGCGCGGTTGATTACGGTGTCTATGAGTCAATGTGCAATCCGCCTTGGACTGGAC
>JAKAIP010000080.1 GCA_021825025.1 bacterium | reverse complement strand
CCGATCTTATCTGGTATCGTTCCAGTATAGGGAATAAGGGTCCATCGTATAGTGGTAGTACATCGGTCTCCAAAACCGACAGTCCAGGTTCGATTCCTGGTGGGCCCGCACTGCAAAATCGCCTTCGGGCGATTTTTGCGTGACGAGCCAAGTGAAGCCTGGGAGGCTTCACGCCCAGGAATCGAAAACCTTGTGAGCGGATTTTGCGAATACCTGGAGCAAAATCCCCACAAGGTATACTGATCCTGTAAGGATCGATAAATGTAATCGTGGTCCTGGTGGGCCCGCCAAACTTGACGATATTTGTTTAGTGTTATAAAAAGATTGTGGATGGACAGTTTCTTTGGTTCATCGTACCCCCCACAATCTGACTCGAAGAGGTTCAGCCATGTTTAAGCCCGCACTTAAAAAAATGCTCACCTTTCTTTCTATCGCGTTGGCAATAGGCCTTATGGCATTCGCAGCAAGCTATGGTGATGACCCAAGGCCCTTGCAATATGCCAAGAAATTTCACGAAGGTGATTCCGTGATGATGAAAATAGACGGTCGCCGTGGGATAGTACTGTCGGTTTTCGACTGCATGGGTGATACAAACGATATGCACCACTCTTGCGATTACCAAGTTCGCTTCCCTGCTGAACCGGAACATACCGGCTACTGGACAACAGTGGCGTATGACTACGAGCTCATGCCAGCAAAGGCCAACTGCGACAAGGAATAGCCCACGATTAGCTCACGCGAGTCGTGGGCTAATCGTTTCTATACAAACAGTGCGGTGTATTTCGAACACTTTATTCCGCTCCAGGCTTTGTACACCCACATAAGAATCGAAGAGACTTTGTTGCAGTCAATGGTTGTGCACCTGCTGATTCGTTGACAGGGGTCAGCTCGGGGCATACCATATTCTCACAGCCGCATTTGAGCAGGAAGTCCTGCTCGAGTTGTTTCGAATCCATCAAATTGAAGATTTCTGTACCTGCGGGTCGCAGTTTTTTCTTTTTTATGGCGAACAAGAATCTGTGGTTGCACCTGTACCTTTAAGAACCTTACCAACCAACCTAGGAGAGACCCGCAATGGAACCCACTCGCAACAAAATCATCGCAGACTTTCTGGCACACAACGCTGACCAGAGCGCGCAGTTCACCAGCCCAGACCAGACCCTGAGTCGCCGACAGCACCGGGCAGAAAACCCGGTCGCAATCGCGGCCATGAAATGCATGGACGGGCGTATTAACCTGTCCTTCATCACCGGCTTCCCGATCGGGATCATCCGGCCTTTCCGGAATCTCGGAGGCAAGTTCGATATCGGCGGTCATTTCGGCGAACTCTTGCTCAACTGGGTCATGCGAGCGGTGGCAGCCGGCAAGGACTCCATTGTTCTCGTGACCTATCACTGGTCGAGAGGCGCAACAGAGCGTGGCTGCAAGGGCTTCCATTGCAATGTCGATGATGCCATTGCTTACACCACGGACCTCGTGCGCGATGTCGAAGAAGTCTTCGGGGCAAGACACGAGGTCGTCTATCCCGTGCAGGTCGGCATCGAGACCGACGAAGATGCGCTCGTATTCCACGGTTCGGGGAAAACACTCGATTTGTCGAAGGTTACCTCTGACGACCGCGATACGCTGCGCATCGCACTCGAGAGTCTCTACCCGGACATGAAGCGTCGCATGATCGAGAGCTTGGTGAATCTCTGTGTGGGCAATATCCGACATATCAGCGCCATCCGAAGGGCGGCGCGACCTCTGGCGGATATCGATCACAAGGAGACCATGCTTGGGGTCGGCCCTGGCTTCAACTGGTTCCATCTTCCCAATCAGATGCTCATCGTCGGGCCGTACAGCTACGACTTGGCTGAGCCGATTGCTGTTGCTGGGAAGATCCTTCTCAACAACATCGAATCGGGGAGCGTCTCGAAGGAAGATGGGGTCGCTCTCTTGACCTCAGCAACCTACTGGGACGAAGGGCCAGAAAAAACCCGTGCGGCCATGAAAGCCCGGTCGCTTATGCGATTTGCGCGGGCGACACTCGAAGAAAAAGTGCCCGACCTTATGCCCTACCTTGATTTCGGGGCAGGTATCCTGAACGAGAACACCATTCTCTTCACTCCTGTTGAGTTCGACAAGTAGAAGAGGTTACTCTTCTACGAAGCAAACCCCCGCGTGCCTGGCACGCGGGGGTTTCTTGTATCTCACGTATGCTCGCTACGAACAATTACACACTTTTCGGTGGAATGTCTTTCCCGCGAAACGGAGCTCCGATGAGTGAGGCAATACCACAGACATTCAGGACACCTGCAAGAACAGGCAGTACTCCGACAATAGCGATGAGCGTCCCGACAGCAGAGCCCATACGCATACCCCACCAGATAATGCCTACACCCACAATGACTCGCAGTGCTCTCCCCGAAAACGAAGCCATAAATCGTGCGAATTCCATACGTAGATCGTATTAGGTGATAACACCCTCAGTGTACCACGTACCTCTTGATCTAAAGAGGGGTTGTCGACGAATTCTCCAGTTTCATTTTGCCACCGGCGAGCACATAGGTACGTACGGTGACAGTGTTATCCTCATTCCACACAGATACAACTCTTTGCACCAAGCTATAGTGGCCGCTTGCATACTCGAAAGTATCGTTTTCCGAATCGCCAGCGCTACTATGCCAACTCGCGGTTACCTTCTTACTCGCTGCATCAAACGAAGGGCTACCCAGGCTACTCAAAAAAGCATTGCGCACAAACTGATGTGTGGTGGGATCATAGAGGTAAAAATTGTACGTGCAGTTACCCGTCGCTCCACACTCATTCAAAACCCGAAGGTCTTGGTACCCATCGAAATTAGCATCGACGACAGTCGGTGTATTTTGAGCTTTCGTTAACGTTGAATCGTAACTGGTTGAGCTTTCGATCGTCTGAATAGGACTCGTATTCGACCCTTCAGTCACGATAATATTCCCCAACGTGTTATCCGCCATGCCGGTAAAATGCAAACCAAAAGCAGGAAGATCAGGATGTACCAAAAATGTGCATTGCATACCCCCACGAAGATCTGCATCACCAGGTATATACGAGGGTATTTCTTTCAACGACGTCGTTCCTGTATACGGAAGAACCGTACACCCCAGTTGATTCTGGGCTGTTAGAAATGGATATCCTGGCAAAACCTGTGACAAATGCAGTGTGTAATACCCCCAACCACCGACGGCGACCATCGCTCCTGCACCGAGAGTCGCGAGAATAATTCGCGCATATGAATGGCCGTCCATCGAGTAACTATACCAAATGGATTTTACCCTTCTCTAACGAGATTTTTTCTTACGGAACCATCTCGCAAGAGCGTATTGCAGCAACACATACCCACTTAGAAGCGGCACGAGCTCGAGCACACTCACAAGAGGCAACGGCGTAAGGTTATAAAATGATACAACAAGAGGCGTATTCATTAGCACAACGACCGCAAGCAACTCGATTCCCGCCAGAAGATAGAATTGTCTCTTTTGGATTCTCGTCGTCGGGCCGGTGTAGACGCTTGGCGCGCACATAAAAAACACCACGCCGACGATAATAAACACCGGCACCATAAGGCTCATAGGCTCAGCAAGAGAAATGTAGCCGAGATTGCCGTAAAAGACCGCAGCCGCAACAAACGCCTGCGGAATGGCCGAGACAAGCGCAAACGGGATCACTCGACCCAAGAACGAATGTTCTGGCTTCTCTACTCGCTCGTGCACGGGGCGAATCACCCAGTAGAAAATAAGCGAGCTCGGGAGACCGATAGTGAAATAGGTGATAAACGCAATGTTGAGCGGTGTGAAAGGAAAAGCGTGACCGAACACCGCAAGGAGAATAAAAAAGAAAAACCCGAAAAATACTTGATTGAGGAAGATGCTCGCGCACAGTTCAATATTCTGAATAATACTGTCGGCGAGTCGCACCCCGTTCGGTAAATCGATAAAACTGTTTTTCACCAGCACCACTGACGCAACTTGCCGCGTGGCCTGAGCTCCATCAAACATAGCAATTCCGAGATCTGCTTTCTTGATAGCGAGCGCATCGTTCGCTCCGTCACCGATCATCGCCGTGAATCCGCGTTGTTTTAATGCCTCGATAATCTTCTCCTTCTGCTCCGGCTTTACTCTCGCAAAAATGGTGTAGCGATGGGCGTTCTCGAGGTACTCGGCATCCGTCCAGGTTTCAAGCTCTGCGCCTCGTATGACCGCCTGGGGCGTATGCACACCGGCAGCCTCGGCAATTGCCTGTACCGTTTCGGGACTGTCGCCTGAAATGATCCGAATAGTAACTCCCCGATCTTGGAAAAAACGAACTGCCTCAACGACACCCTCGCGCAAATTATTTTGAATAACACTGAGCGCAATAGCCGAGAGCGACGTCCCGGGGAGTCGGGATGGCAATTCTGATCCATTGGCTTGCACAAAACAGACCAACCGTTTGCCATACTTGGCCTCACTGTCGATATACTGTTGCACCCACTCTTTATCCTGCGCTGTCTCAAAATACGGCAAAAAAATATCCGGGGCTCCCGCAAGCACAATTCGCTCACCAAACTCATCCTCTAGGCGGGCTGCGCCAAATTGACGCGAAGAAGAAAAAGCAAGATCCTCCAGAATCGTTCCTGCATACGCTTGCGAGAGAGACTCTTTCACTGCCGCAATGGTTCTTGAAGAATCT
>JAKAIP010000079.1 GCA_021825025.1 bacterium | reverse complement strand
ATCTAAGTTGGCGCAGCATGTACTTCTTCTGAACCTGCTGCGCGTAATGGCGTGCATTGCTTGCTGCGGCAACACCACTGACGAGTTCTCCAAGGTAGGAAACACCGCCGATTGCTTCCAGTTGTTTCTTGTCAGAGAGGAAAGCACGTACGCTTTCGACATCAATCGGTTCGTTCTTGTTGAGGAGTGTGAGCATTGCTCGATAGAGAATGCGATGCTTTTCGCTGTAGAACGCATCCGGATCAAGAAGATCAAGCACTTCATTCATGCCATCCGGACGAATCATAAGCGCACCTAAAAGCGCGCGCTCTGATTCAGGAGCTTGAGGCGGTACTCGCAGATCACTGTCGAGTTTTTTACGAACAGGCATGCTGTTAGAGTACCTTGTTTAGAAAAGAGGGGAAAGCGCTTATGAGCAGGCCTCTGAGGGGATTGTGGGGACAAACAGTGGATTATGCCCGAGGCTCCAGTTTTGGCCCTTCCGGGGTATCGTGCACTTCGTATCCCAAGCGCTGTATCTCTTGGCGTAGCTGATCTGCTTTGGAAAAATCCTTTTCCTGGCGGGCTTGTTCACGAGCTTCGACGAGCTGTTGTACTGCGTCTGGAATCGAAGCAATAGAAACAGCGGTTGCAGAGCGAGGTTCAGAAAGGCCGAGTCCCAAAAATTGGTCTGCCACGAGGAGTGAAGCATGCTTCTGCTCTGGGAGAATAGTATCGTCTTTAAGAAGTTCCCATAGACGTGCGAGTGCTCGAGGCGTATCAAGGTCATGGGAAAGTGCATCGTAGAAATCACGCAGGAATGCTGGGTCGGGTAATCCGGACCGGGATGAAGCGGTTTCAATAAAGCTGCGCGTGAGGCGCATGAGCGCAGTATGAGATCCTTCGATTGCGTCCCATGTAAAGTTCATGGGCGATCGGTAATGTCCGGTCAGGAACCAGTAGCGCAGTGCGCGAGGGGAGAACCCTCGATCGATAATATTGCGCAGGTAAATGGTGTTGCCGAGCGATTTAGATATTTTCTTTCCTTCAATGGTGATAAATGCGCCATGCATCCAGTATTTTACAAACTGCTTTCCGGTAGCCGCTTCTGCTTGTGCAATCTCATTGTTGTGGTGAATGGCAATATGATCGATGCCGCCCGTATGAATATCAATCTGTTTTCCAAGGAGTTTAAAAACCATGGCGGTGCATTCAATGTGCCAGCCAGGAAATCCTGTGCCCCACGGCGATGGCCATTCCTGTTGCCGATGCTCCCCAGGTTTTGAAAGTTTCCAAAGCGCAAAGTCATGCGGACTGTGCTTTTCTGGATTTTCCTCTACCCGTGCGCCTTCTTTCTGTCCTGAAAGCACAATGTTTCCTAATTTTCCATAAGCAGGGAATTTAGTGGTATCGAAATAGACTCCATCGGAAGTCGTGTAGGTGTATCCTTTTTCTTCCAAGGTCTGCACCAATGCGATTTGTTCAGCAATGTGTTCGGTGGCTCGTGGGAAGCGGATCTGATCGCGATTGATACCCAAAAGCGCAAGGTCAGCGAAAAACCGCTCTGTGACGGCCTGTGCGATCTCTTGTGCCGATCTGCCTTGTTTGCGAGCACTCGCTTCCATGCGATCTTCTCCGGTATCGGCATCGCCAAGATTGTCTCCGGTCAAATGCCCAACATCCGTTATGTTGATGACCTGTTCCACGTCATATTCCCAGCCGCTGAGCACACGGTGCAGCATATCGGCGAATACGTATGCTCGTAGATTGCCGATATGCACTTCGTCGTACACGGTAGGGCCGCAGTTATACATCTTGACTCGAGGGGGGGAAAGCGGCTCGAACAGTTCTTCGGATCCGGACAGAGTGTTATAGAAATGTAAAGAAGACAATGCCTTGCTGGAAGTATTTCGCATAGTCCATTACAACCACCCTCGGCGCTTAAAGTAAAGCAACGAGATAACCCCGAGCAGCAGCATGATGCCGACGAGTATCCAGAAGCTCTGGGTGCCTATGGAGACAAAAGAGAAGTACAAAGTCGTGAGACCGCTTAAAAACAGGAGAGGTAGAAAGACGAAGTTAAGAACGGTGAGCGTGCGCATCACCTCATTCTGTTTCGTCGAGAGAAGTGAGTTGTTGGTCTCGCGCAGTTCGGTAAGCGCATCTTTGAGATTATGCAGCGTATGTTCCACTCGGGTATAGACGCTTTCTAGTTCTCGGATGTAATAGCCGAATTGCGGTCCGAACATGCGTGTGGCGACAGGTTCAAGCGCCGTGATGATTTCCCGATGCGGCACGAATGACTGCCGGAAATCGTGGATGATTCTGCCGGTCTGGGAAATTTCAGCGACCATGCGCCGTTCCGCACCATCAAAAATCCGATCTTCAATGTCAGTGAGCCGGCTTTCAAGCAGAGTGCTTTCTTCGATGAGCGCCCGATAGAGGTTACTCACCATTTCGATGAAGAGATGTCCACCGTTGGTGTGCCCTTTGTCTCGGCGCAATACGGCATCTACTTCAAACACTTTAGCGAAACTTTGCAGGGGATCGTTGAGTTCGTACCGAGTCGTGATGAGGAACTGCTTGCCGATGATAAAATCAATTTCCTGTTCTGGACGGTGTCCGATGCCGCGCAGGGCGGAGAAATGGAGGGCAAGATATATCATATCGCCGCGCTGTTCGACATTCTGTCGGAAGGAGGGCACGAGCAGTTCTTGCGCGATAACCGGATCAATATCGAATTCATGCATGAGCATGCGCACTTCGGCAGGAGTGGGGGATACCAGATCCACCCATACCAAAGACCCTTGCGTATGGCGCGTAAGCATATCGAAAAGTATAGCATCAGAAAACAGCCACTGTGTTATACTGTGTCTCTATGAAACGTAAAGCGATGCGAGTAACAGGGGCCATCGTGGCACTCCTCCTTATGTTTGGTGCCGGTGTGTGGATCGGAATCACGGAACATCAGACCAATGCCGACCAGGGAACATCCACGCCGGGCTCTCTTTCCATCTCCCTTATTCCCGGAGCATCGCAGCCTAGTAATGTCGATATGTCTCAGTTCTGGGAAGCGTGGAACCTTTTGAATCAGGATTTCGTGCAAACTCACAGCTCTACCACGCCTACTGATCAGCAGAAGGTTTATGGCGCCATTGCCGGACTTGCAGCGAGCTATGGCGATCCCTACACCGTCTTTTTCCCACCGGAACAGGCAAGTATTTTCAATAGCGATGTCAGCGGCTCGTTCGAAGGGGTGGGAATGGAGATCGATAACAACACGCAAGGACAGATCGTCGTCGTAGCCCCGCTTAAAGGATCTCCTGCACAACAGGCGGGCGTTGAAAGCGGGGATATCATCGTGGCAATCGATGGCACTTCAACCCAAAACATGAGCGCCGATGATGCGGTACAGCTCATCCGCGGACCGAGCGGTTCTACCGTCAAATTGACCATTCAGCGCAAAGGGCAGTCATCGCTCCTTACCATTCCGGTAGTGCGCGGCGTCATCAATGTCCCTATCATCAATTCCTACAAGCGTCCTGATGGCATCTTTGTGATACAACTCTACAGTTTTTCGGCGAACTCAGCGAATCTGTTCCGCGATGCGCTGCGCCAGTTCGTGCAATCCGGTTCACATAAGCTGATTCTCGATTTGCGCGGCAATCCGGGCGGCTACCTTGATTCGGCAGTACAGATGGCGAGCTTCTTCCTGCCGGCAGGGGATACGGTGGTGACTGAAGACTTTGAAGGAAAGCAGCCGAACATCGTTAATCGTAGCTATGGCTACAACGTCTTTGCCGGTGATCCAAACTTCAAAATGGCCATCTTGGTCGACCAAGGAACTGCATCTGCCGCGGAAATTCTCTCCGGTGCGCTGCAGCAGCACGGCATCGCTGAACTCGTGGGCACTCGTACCTTCGGTAAAGGTTCTGTACAAGAAGTCATGGATCTTGGTGGGGGTGCAGAACTCAAAATCACCGTCGCGCGCTGGCTTACTCCAAACGGCACCTCTATCGCCAATGGTGGCCTTACGCCTGATATCCAAGTGAATCTTACCGATGCAGAAAAGGCTGCAGGCACGGATCCACAAATGGACGCTGCAGCACAGTGGCTCACATATCAGCAGTATCATCAGTAATCTATGAAAGTGATCCTCCTCAAGGATGTACGTGGTCTTGGAACCCGGCATACAGTGAAAGACGTCTCTGACGGATACGCAACCAACTACCTGCTTCCACAGCAGCTTGCAGAGATTGCCACGACGCAAAAACTGGAAACACTTGTCGCACAACAGGAAGCCGCGCAAGCGCGGGCGCGCGAAGAGGAAGCGGCGCTCGACAGCACTGTCGCCGCTGCAGAAGGGAAGGAGATCAAACTCACAGCACGCGCTACGGAGAAAGGAGGACTATTCAAAACGATCACCATCAAGGACGTGGTCCACGGATTGCGCGAACAGCACGCACTCACTATTCCGGAAGATATGGTGCGGATGGAGCCTATTAAAACTACTGGCGAGCACCCGATTACCTTGCAAGGAAAACATAAAAAAGCCCACGCGACGGTGGTAGTAAGTCAAATATAAAAGAAGAAAGGTTTACTGCGATTCTACAACGTCAACCGCAGATTTAATAACGGTCTTACCGTCATAACGGGTCTTGCGTACAGTGCGGAAGGTGACAATACCTTCAATGAGTGAAAAGAGCGTGTGATCCTTTCCTATTGCCACTGAGTTTCCA
>JAKAIP010000078.1 GCA_021825025.1 bacterium | reverse complement strand
ATATCCGGATGCTGTGCTATGGCGTCTTTGAGACCATCTCGATAGATGAGACGGATATCCGTGTTGATATGAATAATAGAGATGCCGGCTGCAACTGCTTGTGCAAACTCCTCGTCGCTTGAGCCGGAACCACCATGCAACACCAATGGTACATCCACCATGCTTGCTAATTGACTGATGCGTGCAATGGAGAGTTTTGGCTGTCCGTTCGTCACAATACCGTGAATGTTTCCCACTGCCGGAGCAACCAGATCAATACCTGTTTCAAGTACAAACCGGTTCAGATCCTCCGGTCTAGTCATCATTGCTTCTGTGATTGCCGCCCCTGCCGGTACAGAAGCCATGACCGTCGAAGAAGTGCCTATGTATCCCAACTCTCCCTCTACCAGCACTTCACCGGTATGGGCTTTTGCAAGTGCGACACACTGCCGTACAAGTGCGACGTTGTCATCAAAGGATAATTTTGCGCCGTCCACGACCACCGATTCCACGCCGTCCTGTATGGCTGCAGCCACTTTGTCGGTGCTGTAGGTATGATCTGCATTGAGATAGAGCTGAATACCCTCCGCGCGATAGGCATCAATAAGCAGGCGCGCATGCGCTATCGGGAAAAAGGCTCGTTCCCCTTCGGAAAGTCCGACCAGAACGGGCAATTTTGTTTCTTTTGCCGCTCGGGCGATTGCTTCAAGCTGATTTGCATCGGAAACATTGAAGTGGCCTAGCGCACGCGATTGTTTTTTATAATCTTCAATACATTCTCGAAGTGTTTGCATGTTATGTACCTAGTATATACTACAAACATGGGTACTGAATCACTCGATGTACTTGCTATTGGCGATATCGTAGTGGATGACTTTATACGCCTCAAGGAAGCGTCGGTGCATTGCAAGCTCGACAATGACGAATGCGAAATTTGCATGCGCTGGGGAGATAAAATTCCATTTGAGTTTTCTGTGCGCGTGCCGGGTGTAGGCAATGCCGCCAATGCTGCGGTATGCGCGGCGCGTCTGGGACTCAAAAGCGCGCTGCACACCTATGTCGGCGCTGATATATTCGGAGACGAGTGTATTGAAAGCCTGACAAAAGACCAGGTATCGACTGTATTTGTAGAGAAAGTGCCTGAAAAACATACCAATTACCATTACGTGCTGTGGTATGAGAGCGAGAGAACCATTCTCATCAAGCACGAACAGTTTACCTACCAATTCCCTACGCTCACTGTCCTGCCGTCGTGGATATACCTTTCCTCTTTGGCCGCTCATACGCTTCCTTATCATGATGCGATTGCGGTATTCCTTACAGCGCATCCGGAGATCAAGCTCGCTTTTCAGCCGGGAACGTTCCAGATTGGAACGCCAGTTGAGCAGCTCCATGCACTCTATCAGCGCAGTGCAATATTTTTCTGTAACAAAGAAGAGGCGATGGCGATTACCGGCACAACCACGCCAAACGTAACGGTACTGCTCGCCCAGCTGCAAGCTCTCGGACCGAAGATTGTCATTATTACAGATGGACGAGAAGGCGCGTACTGCCTCACTGAAGATGGTACACAGTATTTTGTGCCGCTGTACCCTGATCCACGACCGCCGTATGAGCGCACTGGTGCCGGTGACGCATTTTCTGCCGCCGTGGTGAGCGCATTGGCGCTCGGCAAACCGCTCGAAGAAGCGCTACTCTGGGGTCCTATCAGCAGCATGTCGGTGGTGCAGGCAATCGGCGCGCAAAAAGGACTCCTTACCCGCATGCAGATGGATCAGTATCTGCATCATGCACCAGCCGAATATGCCATCAAGAAACTGTAGTATGAAAAAGAACGGTTTTACTCTGATTGAACTCTTAGTCGTGATCGCCATTATCGGCATTCTCGCCTCTATTATTATGGTCTCCCTCAATTCGGCACGAGCAAAAGCACGCGATGCAACTCGCGAGCAAGAAATTGAAGAAATACAAAATGCATTAGAAATTTATTATACCGACCATGGTCAATATCCTCTCTCTGGAGGCGCAAATTCTCCAAATGGTGGGTGGAGCAACAGTAACGATTCGAGTTGGGCAGCACTTCAAACAGCTCTCGCTCCGTATATTTCCCCACTGCCAACCGATCCAGCACAAACCAGCGGCTGGCCGGGCAATGCCGGAAACTATTCATTCGCCTATTACTCGCAAGCGTACGGTTGTCCGCAAGGATGGTACATGCTGGTATGGAGACCTGAAGTGAGTACCGCAACCAGTCCTGGAGTAACTGCCTGCGATGGGACTACCTTTAATTATGGCGGCGGCGCAGTGACCATCGGCAGCAGCGGTAAATAGCAGGATGCTATTTATGTACGCGCATGCACCTTCCGCACAGCGGCACTGATGTGCGATGCATCCATGCCATAATGCGCGATCAGTTCCTCTGGGGTGCCCGATTGTCCGAATTGATCATGCACACCGATAAATTCAATCGGCACCGGATGGCGCTGACTCAGCACTTCCGCAATAGCACTTCCTAATCCGCCGGCAATTTGATGCTCTTCTACGGTTACTACTGCACCTGTTCTCTGGGCGTACTGCACGATAGCCTCCGTATCAAGCGGCTTGATGGTGTGTACATTGACCACTAGTACCGGTATGTCAGTGCATTCGCGCGCCGCTTGGAGCGCACGGTAGACCAACGGTCCGGTGGCAAAGATAACCACTTTTGGTTGTTCGGTGCTCCACAGCAGATTCGTTTTTCCTATAGCAAACGGCGTTTTTTGCGTAGTGAATACTGGTGTTTTTTCCCGCGCGAACCGCAGGTATACCGGACCAGGTACCGCTGCAGCGGCAATAGTTGCCTTGTATGCTTCTTCTGCATCGCAGGGCGAAAGCACCGTCATGCGCGGCAACACTCGCATGAGCGCCATATCTTCCAGTGCTTGGTGAGTTGCGCCATCCGGACCGACGGATACACCAGCGTGCATGCCAGCAATTTTGACCGGCACATTGTTGATGGCAACCGTGGTGCGAATCTGCTCATTATTTCTACCCGGAGAAAACGTGGCATAGGAAGCAATGAAAGGAATTTTTCCGTAATTGGCCAGGCCGCTGGCAATAGTGGCCAGATTCTGTTCTGCCACTCCCGCTTCTATGAAGCGATCGGGAAATAGTTGTTTGAACTGGAGCGTTCGTGTCGATTCGGCGAGATCCGCACACACCACCACCACACGTGCGTCCTGCCGTCCGAGTACAAGGAGCGCTTTACCAAATCCGTCTCGAGTAGGCGTGTATTCCTCTTTTCCAAAGATCGTGTCCGTAAGCTGTGCTTCTGGATGGAGCATATAAATTACTGATGTTCGCTGGTAATACGACCTTTAAGCGTGCGCAGTTCGTGCAAAAATACTCGCGCTTCTTCCGGTGTAGGCGGTTTTCCGTGCCAGGTGTAATCAAACTCTATTTCTTTTATTCCCTTACCGGGAATTGTATGCGCGATGATGACCGTCGGTTTTTCATAAATAGCTTTTGCTTCCTGTGCTGCATCGATAAATGATGCGATGTTATGACCATCCACTTCCAGCACATGCCAGTTGAACGCTTCGTATTTCGCCCGCAGGTTTTCAAGCGGCATCACTTGTTCAGTCATGCCATCGATCTGAATGTTGTTGCGATCAATAATCGCCGTAAGGTTTGAGAGACGGTTATTACCAGCAAACATGACTGACTCCCAGGTATTTCCTGCATCATGCTCTCCGTCGCTCATGGCACAGTACACGCGAAACTTCTTGTTATCCATCCGCGCTCCCAGTGCATACCCGGCGGCCTGTCCTAGACCGCTTCCCAACGGTCCGGAAGTGCTTTCAAGTCCCGGCAGACGCGTCCGCTCAGGATGTCCTTGCAGGCGTGATCCGAATTTGCGCAGCGTACGGCATTCCGCTACTGGGAAATAACCGGCGTGCGCCATGGCGGCATAGCGCACGGGGACAATATGTCCGTTGGAGAGAAATAACCGGTCTCGTTCTTCCCAGTCCGGATGTTCCGGATCATGGGAAAGCACATGGAAGTAAAGTGCCGCGAAAATATCGGCCATACCAAGCGGTCCTGCAGTGTGACCGGAGCCGGCTGCCACCAGCATATCAATGATGGTTTCCCGGATCGCTTGCGCTTTTTCCTCTATACGTCCTATGTCCGCCCCGAGCAACATATATATAGTATGGTATCACGCATTCGCGACGCAGTGTTCCAATATGGCAATGTATTCCTTGGGATGCGCATTGGTAAAGATTGCTGAACCGACTATGAAGCGCGTCACTCCCGCAGCTTTTAGCTCGGGAATGCATTCCTCCTTCACTCCGCCATCGACTTGTATAGGCATGGAAGGATATGCATGCCGTATGGTACGTACCGTTTGTAGCGCATTCGCATCAAATGGTTCTCCTTGTCTGCCAACACGTGCAATGCCCATCACTTGAATGTAATCAAAAAGATGCTCGTATGGCTGGAGCATGCCAACTGATCCGATACTCGGCAGTGCGATACCGATTGCTACAGGGTATGCCCCTTCCCGATATGGCTGCAGCAGCTGCAGCGCTTCATGCGCATCAGGACTATCCTGATGAATCACGATGCGCGTTGCACCCATCTTCACCCACAGTGCTGCATCTCTTGCGCTGTTATGCACCATGAGGTCTGCTTCAAAATCAAATGTCTTCCAAAACGGCAATCCTTCCTCTTCTGTACTGAGCGTTTGGTCAGTTTCAGCTCCCTGCTTGGTATACGGCCAGGAAAAGGAAGGTGCATAGGT
>JAKAIP010000077.1 GCA_021825025.1 bacterium | reverse complement strand
GAGAGAATCACATCACCCGTATACTGTGTTCGATAGCTCTGATTGATACCCTCGATAAGCCCGACGAGCACGCCCGTGACGACAACAAGGTTAAGAAACGTGAGTAACATCACGAACACAATGAGACCGGTCGTCCACAGGCTTGCGCGACGCAACTGCCGCACCGCGAGATAAAAACCGACACGAATGTGGAGGAAAGAAAACATGCGCTACGGCGCAGGCGTGAGCAGTATCGTCTCGCCGGCTGTAAGACCGGTGAGAATCTCAGACTGCCCCAGTGCGGGGGTTGCCCCGATCGTCACCGGCCGAAACTCGACCGTATCGTTGTGCACCACCGAGACATAGGAAGTGCCTCCTTTCATCCCAACCGCACCCGACGGTATGACAATGGCATCATGCAATACGCCTGTTTCAATAACCACGTTCGCGGTCATACCACTTCGAATACGATCATCTTTCTTGAGGAAACCGAGTGTCGTCTTATACGTCGGAACGCCATCTTTCATGGTCTCCGCAGGATCCACCGCCAGCACAACCGCCGGGAATGCAACCGATGAACCATACGCATCGAGCGTCGTCGTGGCCGGATTCCCGACAGCAATGTGGGCAATGGATACCTCAGGGACATACGTCTCTATCTCAAAGAGACCATCGCTCTGCATCGAGATCTCTGAGGTGGAGGGTGAGACGATTTCGCCGACTTTGGCGTCCATCCGAGTCACCGTACCACTCCACGGAGCGACCACGAGCGTCTTCGCGAGGAGCGCCTGTGCATTCTCGACATCCGCTTGTGCCGCCGCAACAACCGCCTGCTGTGCAGCAATCGCATCTGGCGTCGACCCCGCCTGTTTGAGGGCCAGTGTGCTCTGCGCCGCATCGAGTGCCGCAACTGCGGCAGTGAGTGCTGTCGCAACCGTATTCACATTTGTTCGTGCCGTCGCAAGAGTGGTTCCGTACGCCGACAATGTTGCTGCTGACGCTGTTTGATCGGGAATACCCTGATTGAGCACTGCATTTTCCTCTGCAAGCAGCGCTGTCACCTGCGTGAGATACTGCTGCGACTGTTTTGCCGCATCAACAGCCGTGCCATTCGTCAGTTTGGCAATAAGAACCGCCCAGGCCGCAAGCACCGGCTCAATGGCTGCACGATCCTGCTCGACGAGCGTCTCGAGCGACGCGTTCGCGACTGAGAATGACAGCTTCGGATCTGTGCGTGGATTCGTAAAAAGCACGTCCGAGCGATTGTGGATCGCATCATCAGACGTCGTGTAGGCATTTTGCAGTGCGCTCACAAGCGCTGTCGTCGCATTTGTCACTCCCGTCTCGGCAACTGCGATCTCCTCCGGCCGCGTTCCTGCTTGTAGCGACGCAAGATTCGCCTGTGCCGCAGCAAGCATTGATTTCTTCTGTGCGAGCGACGCTACTAAATCGCCATTTTCAATTTCAGCGATCATCGTTCCTGCCGCGACGTGCTGCCCGACGATTGCGGTGATACTCGAGAGACGTCCGTTTGTGGCAAAACCAAGATCGACGCTCTTCGCTGGCGTCACCGTCCCCGACACACTCACCTGCTCTTTGAAATCACCCTGCACAACCGGGAACGTCGCACCGACACTCTTCTGCTGCCCAAAGACTATGTAGCCACCGACAACTAGTACGACCGCAGCGATTGCGAGAAATCGCCACACAAACGAAGAAGAGACGGTAGGGAGCGAGACCATATCGATTAGTATACCATTTTAGTCTCTTTGCTCAGTGTCTCTTCCAAAAAACAGCACCACCACATTCGTGGCGGTGCTGTTTTTTCTACTTAATATCCCATGTCGCCCATACCACCCCCTGCCGGCGGCGCTTTCGGTTCTGGAATATCCACAATTGCCGCTTCGGTCGTAAGGAGAATCGCAGCTGCTGAGACAGCGTTCTCGAGCGCCATGCGTGGCATCTTCACGGGATCAACAATACCTGCCGCGAGCATATCGTCGACAATCTCATCAGCAAGCGCATTGTACCCCGTATGTACTTTGCCCGACTGCACTTTCGAGATGATGAGCGCCGCATCATCCTTCCCAGCATTCATAACGATCTGTGCCAGCGGCATCTCAAGCGCTCGCACCACAATATCGTATCCCGTCTTTTCATCAGCACTCATTTTCCCTTCGAGCGCTGCAATTTTCTTTGCCACTTTTGCAAGAGCCGTACCGCCGCCAGCGACAATACCCTCATCAATCGATGCTTTGGTTGCTTTCACCGCGTCATCAATCTTGTCTTTCAGGTACTTCATTTCAGTCTCCGTTGCCGCTCCGACTGATATCACCGCGACACCACCAGAGAGTTTTGCAATGCGTTCCTCGAATTTCTCTTTATCGAACTTCGAGTCCGTGAGCTTCATTTGTGCCTCAAGCTGACTGATGCGCGCCGTAATATCCGCTTTCTTGCCTTTCCCGCCGACAATCGTCGTCGTATCTTTCGTTGCGGCCACTCGCGCAGCTTTCCCAAGCATACTCAGTGTGACGTTCTCAAACGTCATTCCCACGTCATTACTAATGACCTGGCCACCCACCACCGTAGCAATGTCCGCGAGCAATTCCTTCTTTCGGTCTCCGTACCCTGGTGCTTTGATAGCAAGGACCGAGAACGTACCGCGTAGTTTATTCACAATAAAGGTCGAGAGTGCATCTCCTTCAACATCTTCCGCAATGATCACGAGCTCTTTCTTGCCCGACTGTGCGACTTTCTCAAGAATCGGGAGTATCTCTTGTACATTTCCGATCTTCTTGTCTGTCAGAAGCACGAGCGCATCTTTCATTTCAGCTTCCATGCGTTCTGGATTGGTGACCATATACGCCGACACGTACCCTTTCTCAATCTGAAGTCCCTCGACAATATCGTACGAAAGTTCCATACCCTGACTCTCTTCGACCGTCACCACCCCAGAGGAGCCAACTTTCTCAACGGCCTCAGCAATAATCGAGCCGAGTTCTTCCGACTCTGCGGAGATAGTCGCGACTTGCTTCACCTCAGCCTTCCCTGAGACTGGCTTTGCCATTTTCTTCAGTTCAGCAAGAGCGGCATGCTTCGCTTTCTCCATACCGCTTCGAATAAGCATGGCATTTGCACCTTTCATCACTCGCGAGAGACCTTCTTCAACGAGCCCTTCGAGAAGGACTACCGAGGTTGTAGTGCCATCTCCAGCCGTATCGTTCGTCTTATTAGCCACTTCCTTCACAATGTCGGCACCAATATTCTCGAACTTATCCTGGAAAGAAATTTCCTTCGCAATGGAGACGCCATCATTGGTGATACGTGGACCACCGTATGACCGCTCGATAACTACATTGCGACCCTTCGGACCGAGCGTGATCTTCACCGCACGCGCTGCCTGGGCGATACCTTTTGCAATCGCCTTTCGTGCATCCTCAGAAAAAAGAATTTGTTTTGCCATAGGTGTCATTAGTTTTGGATAAGAATAATGTCAGACTCGGGAAGCACGTAGTACTCCACACCATCCACTTTCATTGGCTCATCCCAAGGCTTTTTGAAAAAAACAGTGTCGCCCGCCTCGACATCAACGGGAATACGCTCGCCCGTCGCATTTCGAGAACCAGGACCGACTGCGACCACCTCGCCCTTGAGCAACCGCTCTTTATCCACTGTCTCCGGAATGATGATGCCGGAGGCAAGTTTCTTCTCTCCCTCTTTTTCTGAGGGTTTAATTACGACACGATCGCCCAGCGGCGAGAATAAAAGTTTCTTTGTCATATCGTCTTATATATAAATGAATAAAACGCCCGCGCCCACGTGAAGGAAGTATAGAGAAACTCCTGTGGGCACGCAACTTATCGTAACTCAGTGCGACTTGCACGGGACTCCAATCTCATGCTATCTTTACGGGTACAGATGGAAGTATTCGTATCGGCACTACCGTACGCGGAAATAATACTCTCAATACTCCTCATTGTCGGCATTGTGCTCCAGCAGCGCGGTGCGACACTTGGGGGAGCCTTCGGAGGCGACAATTTCGCATCAACATTCTACAAGCGTCGCGGCGCTGAGAAATTCCTATTCAATGCGACTATTGTCATTGGCACACTCCTCGTACTTGCGGCGATAACGAACTTCCTTCTGGCAGGGTCATGACGAGTGACGAACGCTCGAAGTGGAAAGACCATTTCGCGCGGACGCGAAGCATTCCGCTACTTACTCGGTTGCACCGCTTTACGCAAGGACTTTCTGCCGGTGATCGTGTTGTTTTCTTTCTTCTCGCGACCTGTGTCGGTGTCGCATCGCTTGCGAGCCTCTTCGCTCTCGAACAGTCGCTCTTGGTACAAATACCGACGTACGGTGGCACCCTTACTGAAGGGGCGATCGGAAATCCTCAATTTATCAACCCGCTTCTGGCTATCAGCGACGCTGACCGCGACCTCTCGACACTGACTTACGCAGGACTTATGGGTCTCTCGGGCTCGGGCACCCTCGTGCCAGTGGTCGCTGAGAGCTACTCAGTAAGCGATGATGGGAAGACCTATACCTTCGTACTCCGAAAAGGGGCGAAATTCAGCGATGGCACCCCCATCACCTCGGCGGACGTTCTCTTCACCGTACAGAAAGCACAAGACCCAGGGCTCAAAAGTCCTGAGTATGCCAACTGGTCGGGCGTAACGGTTACGGCTGTCGACGCTCGAACGGTTCGCTTCACCCTCACGAAAGCCTACGCACCGTTCATCGGACTTACGACACTCGGCATTCTTCCAGCACGACTCTGGCAGGGCATC
>JAKAIP010000076.1 GCA_021825025.1 bacterium | reverse complement strand
ACCTGATGAGGCCATCATTTTATGAGCAATCTCGTACTAGAAAAGACCATTTACCGCTCTCGAAAAGAGTTTGAAATGGGTACTGTCAACCAGGAATTACTCCTTGAATTGTATCGAGACTATGCAGATGTTGGAGATACTTTGAAGTTTATACATAAGGCGAAAGAGATATTTCCGAATGGGAATTGTGGTCTTGCGTCTTTGTATCTTAAAAAAGAATTAGGAGGTGAGATTGTTCAGGGGAAATACGGGGAACATAATCACACATTCCTCCTTCATAAAGATATGGTTATAGATATCACCGCAGATCAATTCGGAGGCCCTAAAGTCTATGTAGGACCTCTTCGATCACCATGGTCATTTTGAGAGAATAAAAAATTGATGGGTGTCGGAATCGAACTACCGAGAACAAAGCAAAAAATGGGGACAGGAATCGAACTCTAGCAAATACGGGACGAAATCGTCGGTTCGTTCATGGACCCGGCAACACGGTTGTGACGCCAGGAACCAGTACCGGCCCCCATTAAGGCCAGTACAGTACCGACAGGCGTCACGTAGCGAAAGGCGCCCGGAAGGGCGTCTTTCGCTTTGTCTTGATATTCCTAACGAGGGAGCAGATACTGCGTACATGCCGTGGACAAAAGAAGGATTAAAAAAACTCTATTTAGAGAAGTTTGGATTCACGCTTTCTGTTGAAGAACTTGAAAAAGAATGGGCAGAAGTCTCGACCCGCACCATCACTCCTCGTGGTAATGAGATGAATGTCGCCGTGAGTCCAATTTGGTTGACGGCACATATCGAAAAAGAACTCGCCCAAAGCGGTCTTCCTTTAACGGACCCTAGGTTCAAGAAGATTCGTGAAGAGATCATTCCAGCTGTTGGGTACGCACTCTTCTTGAAATGGATAGGATATGGCGAGCATGCTATATGTTCAAGCGACAGTCCAGATATCATTCTGATACACAAAGATGACAACAAGGTCCCAGGAACTGCATATCGACGCAAGGGTATCCCTCTTGAGGTTACTTTTATTACCGACGCTGACGTAACCGCCTCCTCTGGACCCGACGAAGCAGAAAAGGTCGTTCATATCATTAAGACCAAGAAACTCAGCAACCAATATGGGAAAGAAGTCACACTTCTTGTTGTTGTAGATGCAATCCTCCACGATCTTGAGATAGAGAAAGTTACAGCTTTACTTAAGAATGAGGCGGGGAATTTCCACGCAGTGGATTTGATGATTAACAAAGGCGATGGGGAGTGGGCTATAGCAAATGTCTATCCTTCGGGAGTAGTACGCACGTTTGTTCCCACAGTCGACCTTCATCCTCTCATGTATTAACGATACCAACCTCAGCTCCTCACGTCATAGAAATCTCTTTATTTTTGAGCATTAACTTACCACGCAATTGCTCCAGTAACTGACGTTTCTCCTCAATCGTGCCTGCTTGAAGTAGATACTTTGCATACCGTTTGATATCCACGTCCTTCGGCTTATCCCATTCCTTCACCCCAAGCACTTGCGCTTGCATGTGGTTGAATCGAATAATCTCCTTGTCTATGATCTGTCGTGCGCCGAGGCGGTCAATCTCGATCTCGTCGATGATCCCGCCGAGCTGCTCGATGAGCGCATCCTCGCGGATGTATGGATTTTTGCAGCGTCGATCGCGTGAGCGGTTGCAGACGTAGTAGCGATAGAAGGTGGATTTGCCGGTGGTCTGCAGAACCTTCTCCTTTTCGAGACAGGTGATACCCGATCCACATTCGCCGCACGTCATCATCTTTGTGAATGCGAAACCGTCGTATTTCTTTCGTGGGCTTGTCTCCTCGGTAATCTTCTTTCGTACCGCCTCGAACAGCTCCCTCGTGATGAGTGCTTCGTGCTTGCCGACGTACCAGTTACCGCTTCCGCGCGGGTATTCAAAGACGCCGCAATAGACGGGATTTTTGAGGAGTTCATACAATGTGCCGATACTCATGTCCTTACCACTGCGTGTCTTGAATTTCACCTCCTCTTTGAGCCAATGATGGACGCGTACACCACTCCACTTATCACGCCCTACTTTTTCAAATATCATCTTCACGATAGGGGAGCGGATCGGATCGAGAAGGTACTCACATTTATGGTCCGAGCGGTTGTCGTTCAGGTATCCGACCGGTGCCCAGCCCGGCAGCATGCCCATCTCTGCACGGGTCCGTAATCCGCGCTTCACGTTGATGCTCTTGTTGTCGTTCTCAAGCTTCGCTTGCGAGCATAGAATCATTAGCAAGAACTTCTCATTCGGGTTGTTCGAGAACTTCTGGCTGTATGTTTGTATCTGCACGAGCACCCCGGCATCCATTAGGTCAACGACCCTACCGAGGTCACCAGCGTTGCGGCTGATGCGGTCTGCTGCCCACGTCAGGATTCCGTTAAACTTCCCGGCGCGCATTTCATCGATCATCTCGTTGAAGACTGGCCGCTGGCTGGCCTCCTTAGCCGAGTGACTCTCGCGTTTCACTTCAACGACCTCAAGTCCGTCCCGTGCGGCGAGTGCCGACATCTCCTTAATCTGCGAATCGATCGATAGCGCTTGCTGTTCGTCCTGCTCAGTACTCTTTCTGGCGTAGAGGCAGTACCGCACCTTAACCGCCTCCTTCACCTCCGGTTTAAGCCCAAGAACCCTGTCCGTATCTCCAAAAACCGCTGTATTCATTGCATCGTGGTTACTTGTTAATCGCACTACCACAATGGATGACAGAACCTGCGCAGTGAGTCCATAGAACCGAGTTGGTAAGAAATTACCCTTATTCTATAAGGCAAGCTAGGGTACAGACCTATGAAAACCTATGAAGGATTGACATTGTATTTGCGGTCAGATAGGATACTTGCTGAAGCCATGAGAAAAGACATCCAAGCGAAATTGAAAGAAATGCCGGAGCTGCTCTCCATCGGCCAAGTGGCAGAGATTTTCTCTATTCACCAGGACACCCTTCGCAATTGGGAGAAGGAAGGTACCCTGGTGCCGCTCCGTATCGGCACGCGCGGCGATCGGAAGTATCGCCCGCAGGACATCCAGGCCATTGTCGACAAGATGGGTAGCAAACTCACTCTCCCGCAGCTCGAAGCATTCCTCTGGAAGAGCGCCGATATTCTTCGCGGCAAAATTGATAGCTCAGACTACAAGAAATACATATTCGGCTTACTGTTCTATAAGCGTATGAGTGACGTGTGGGACGAAGAGTACGAGTCGGTGATGAAAGAGTATAGCGATGTTGCGATTGCCAGTGCGGACTACAATCATCGTTTCCAAGTCCCGAAAGATTGTCGTTGGGATATCGTTACTGAACAAGCAGAAAATATTGGGCAGAGACTCAATGAGATATTTGAGAAGCTCGCGAATGCGAACAGCCCGAAGCTCGACAAGATTTTTGATGACCTCGACTTTGCAAATAAAGATCGCTTCCCGAACGAGACCCTCCAGCGGCTCATCAACCATTTCTCACAGTACAATTTCGGCAACACCTACATCAGCTCTGATCTCCTCGGTGATGCGTATGAATATCTGATCAAACAGTTCGCTGCGGACGCTGGCAAGAAGGGTGGTGAGTTCTACACGCCTCGCGAAGTCGAGCGGATCATCATGGGCGTCTTGAAGCCTCATCAGAAAGATCATATCTACGACCCGACTGTTGGTTCTGGAGGCTTCCTGCTTGAAGCATACGATTATCTCAAACAGAAGTCTGGCGAGAAGATTGCGAAGACTCTCTATCTCTATGGTCAGGAACAGAACTTGAGCACGTTTGCTATCGCGAAGATCAACATGTTCCTCCACGGCCTCGATAGTGCTGATATTCGCCGTGGTGATACTCTTTCGAATCCGCAGTTTCTCAATCAGCAAGGTACTCTACAAACATTCGACATTGTCGTTGCTAACCCGCCGTATTCAATAAAAGATTGGGAGTTCGACCAGTTCAAGACCAAGTACGGTCGCACAGATGGCTATGACATGCCGCCGGATAAGAATGCTGACTACGCCTTTGTCCTCCATATCGTTAAGTCGATGAACGTGAATGGCCGTGCTGGTGTGGTGCTTCCGCATGGCGTCCTCTTCCGTGGCGGATCAGAGGGGCGTATTCGTGAGCAGCTTCTCAAGAACGATCTTATTGAAGCGGTGATTGCGCTCCCATCGAAGCTCTTCTATGGCACGGGCATCCCGGCAGCAATTCTCATTTTCAATAAGAACAAACCGGAGAGTCACAAAAATAAGGTGCTCATCATAGATGCAGAAAAAGATTTCTTGGAAGGGAAGAACCAGAACTTGCTCCGGCCACAAGACATCAATAAGATTGTTAAAACGTACGACGGATATACCGATGTAGATAACTATGCCCGCGTCGTCGACCTTAAAGAGATCGAAGAAAACGAGTTCAATCTGAACGTACGTCATTACATCGAGAATGGCGATAAGGAGGAAGAGATCGATGTGTCTGCCGTTCGTAAAGAGCTCGCAGCATTCGAGAAGGAACGTGCGGAGATTGATAGAAAAGTCGAAGACTATTTAACAGAACTTGGGTATACGAACTAGTATGGGAAACTCCAATCAGATCGAAGAATATAAGCCGATCAGCAGACATGATTTCTATCTCGAAGTCCCTCTATACGACTTACTTGAGTACCATCAAATTGAGGATTCGCACCTTCTGTTCAGTGAAGATATCGATGCGTATTCGGCGAAGAACAGCACAGAAACGACGTATAGCGTTAGTTTCAGCTGGATAGTCAAACTCCAAACCCAATACGTTCAGTACGCGG
>JAKAIP010000075.1:2090-4820 GCA_021825025.1 bacterium | reverse complement strand
GTCCGCGCTCATCGGCGCGTACGGGTTCGGTATCGAGACAGCCGACACATCAGCGAGCGATCGGTTCTTCGATCTGACGAATACACAGAGAACACCACCGAACAACGTGACCTTTACAGTCGGCGGAGTGGTCAGCGGTGAGGATCGGGGGTTGGTGTCCCGCCTCGCGTATACATTCGCCTACGATGGAGAGGCAACAGGTCCATTCGTGGACGGTGAAACACTGACATTCACATCTCCTGCTGGTACCGCGAAGCTCCTTGAGCTGGTCGATAACGGGACGACGGGGTATATGACGGTGCGGATGCTGACGGGCTCGGTGCCGACCGACAACAGCACGATCAGCGGTGGGACATCCGCAGCGACCGCCGCAGTGAACGGTGCGGTGTCAGCGACGATCGATACTGAGCAGTACACGTTGAACGGGACGTTGTCCGGTGCCGCAGTGACATCCGTCGTGGTGAGTGAGACAATTGACTCTGACACTCCGCAGACGACGACCATTCGCATTAAACGTGCGAACGGTGAGCATACACTTCACTCCGTGTCCGCATGGTCTGGCTCAACCTTTACGATCGCGAGTCATAACTTTTCGACGAACAACGCGGTCAACGGTACAGGTGTGTACTCGACATTCATCGATAAGCTCGCGGCAGCGACCTCAGAGTCGTTTACCGTGGTGTACAACACCAACCGGAACCTCTTTATTCGGGTTCGGGATGGTGGTGGGTCACCGATCAAGACGTTTGAGACAACCGGCACGCTCACAAGCTCCGGTGGTTCGACGACGGCTATTAGAACATCCGACACCTAAACTTCAGAAGGGCTTTTCATGCCTGCCATACGAGACGCGCAATGGGCATTTGAGACCGTGACAACGTACGCGAGAACTTTTGAAGTCATCAACGGGTACGTCATCGATTTTCAGTCTCCTGACGATAACTTCTATCAGATCGTGTGTGTTGGAGCTAACCACAACATAGCCGATGTG
Organism: bacterium; assembly: GCA_021825025.1. The sequence continues at coordinate 3,829 of JAKAIP010000075.1, read as the reverse complement.
GTTGCCGCGACACATCGTCACTATGCCCTCGTCGTCAATAATGCAGCAGGACTCGTCGAGAATGAGCAGAATACTTTAGTTGACGCGAATATTTTATCTATCGACGGTTCGACGGCTGTCCCCGCGCTGATGAGGCTCGCGGCTGAGACGATGATTGTCGGCACGGTCGCGTCTGTGATCTCGAACAGTGAGATTACAGTGACGTTTAGCAGCTTCTCCACCGAAGAAACCGCGTCACTCGAAGGACGGCGGATCATCTTCACATCAGGTACCCGTGCAAAGGAAGCCGCACGTATTACCGGATACCTCGGTCAAGGTGTCGGCACTCCTGCAAAACTGACGGTGACGACACTGTCCGCATTACCCACCATTGGTGATACGATTGTGGTGGTCTAATGGCTGGCGCAGAACCGTTGACTGAACTGCATTTCTTCGGTATTCCCACAGCTTACTACGATATCTTCCCTAAAGGCGTTCCCGTAGTTATTCGTTCGGTACCGGCCACCGCAGAATTTTGCTTTTTATATCCGAATGTGTCACACTTATCACTCGTACGCATAGGGGACAGTGAGTTCCAACTGATCGTGACCCCTGAAGCTCGGGTGACTGATGTCGCCGTACATGACTTGTCGGTCCTCTTGGTTCAGATGGGGGTCGGGACGTTTCCGGTGAGTATTGTGCAGGTAACTGAGTCGCAAGCAGCAACACAACACGAGACACCGGTAACGAGTAGCGGAACACAGAATATCGAGACACAAACAACGAACTCGGAGACACGTCAGACGCCGCCGTCACAGCTTGTCATAGCAGAGTTCGAGACCGTGATAGAGGAGTAGCATGGCAAAAGATTCGATCATCTACGACTTCACAGCCGGTGATACGGGTTCCGTGTTGCAGGTCAGTATTCGCGATCGGTACACAAAGGGATTGATTCTCTTGAACGGGGTCTATACCGCGACGCTCTTGTTTAAGTCCGCTGGCGGTGCGCTACAATCACGATCGATGACGATCTTGTCGGGTGCGAACGATGGGAAAGCGGAGTACCAGTTCCAGACGGGTGAGCTGACGGCGGGAGAGTTAGAGACGCAAGTTGAACTCACGCATACATCAAGTGGGAAGAAGGTCTCTGAGTTAGGTATTCGACGGTATCAAGTCGGTCCAAAACTTACGTAAGGAGCCACATGTTATACGGATCGAAATATTTTGACGTGAAAGAATTTGCGTGTAAATGCGGGTGCGGTCTTGGGACGATCGAGACACAGATTGCTCCTGACTTGATCCATGCACTGCATTGCTTACGGATCAAAGTTGGTGTCCCGTTTAAGATTACGTCCGGCGTTCGGTGCCTCAAACATAATGCCGCAGTGGGCGGTGGTCTGCGTTCGACGCATTTACTTGGTGTAGGCGGTCAGTGCACCCCTGGCTATGAAGGTCAACTTCGAGCAGTCGATGTCGATACGTCAGGTTGGTCCATCACGATCCGTGCGGAGATTATTCAGATGGCGTTGTCGATGGGCTTGCGAGTGGGGATTTCGACGACGTTCCTTCATTTCGACATAGAGAACGCTCCCTACTATGCCGAAGGATTGTGGAACTACGGAGCCAAAGAAGATAGCTCAGGAGGTCAATAATGTTGGATAAGATTAAGGCGATTACAGTAGGCTCGATCATCGAAGCAGTGGCAGCCGCGATTGCGACCGTCAAGGAAGGACTTGCTGGAAAGAAGACCTACTTGATGA
>JAKAIP010000075.1:0-2080 GCA_021825025.1 bacterium | reverse complement strand
GGTGCGTCACAGGGTTTGTGGGCAGCGGAACATCTTCGAGAGATCTTCGAGGGTGGACTCTTTGCCGCCGCTCTTCGCGCAGGGGTAGGGAAGTAAGATGGATTGGTTGAACTTCGCAAAAGGCTTTAAGACATTTGCTGGCGGTGCAGTCCTCATTGGAGGCGGGGCCGCTGGTATGTTCTTTGGTGTGGTCGATCCAGGGACGGCGATTGGTCTCATCGGAACAGGGCTGAGTGTGTGGGGCCTTGGTGGAAAAGCCAATGACATCTCCAAGAAGATCGAAAATTGGGCGCAGGACGCCCCTAACAAGGAGATCAAAATTGTTATACCTAAAGAATAGTCTCGTTGCACTCGTGTTGACGTGTGGACTGTCGGTTACGCCTGGGTGTGTCTCAACGATTCAGAACCCTGACGGTTCGGTTGTCGTGAGCGAGCCCGATTACGATGTGATTCAGCTTCTTGCAACAGCGACCATTTCCGCGTGGGCTGCTACGCAGAAGGATGGGATCAAGCCGCAAGACGCCGAAGCTCTCCTGGCAATTATGGCTTCGATCGAGCAGTACCACGCTGACGGCTCAGCGATTAACCCCGCTGCATGGACCGTGGAGATTCAGAAGCAGGTTCCGAAACGATATCAAGCGTTGGCAGTTGTACTAGTGCAGGTTGTTGCGAGCCAACTTGAGAAGTACGGCGTGGCGGATCAGATCCCCACTCCTGATAGTGTCGGTGGAAAAGTCATGCGAGCAATCATCACCGGAGCCTCGTTAGGCTTAGCTCCATATCTGCCGAGTTCGAGCGCAACTATTTGGGAGGACCGAACAGTTCGTACTGTCGAAGCGTAATCATGTCCACACTCAAATATAGTCGGCTCGGGATGTTTATTCACGAAATGGAAGAGGAGTGCGATTACAATGGCGAATGTTTTGACGACGAAAGAGGAAGTGAAAAAGTATCTCGAAGATACAGCGGGGACAAACTCCTTCGACGCGCTGCTCGACGCGATCATTCTCGGCGTATCCCAAAAGTTCGAGTACGCGGCAAACAGGCCGCTCTTTACGCAGAGTAGGACGGAACTGAAGACAGGCGGTACCTCGCGGATCTATTTGAACGCGCCTCCGGTGACGGCGATCACATCGATCACGTACGCCCCTGACTACGACTTCGCGAACGGTGAAGTCTTGGCCGCGTCTGAGTACATCATTGATCCGTCCGATAAGAAGAATTGCGTGTATAGTCGAATGGGTGTATTTCCTGGCGGTGCCGATTGTCTTCGGATCATTTACACGGGCGGGTATGTTCCTGCCGACACAGTCGGAACGAACGTCCCCGAAGCGGTCAAGCAGGCCGCGACGATGCAGGTTGTGTATCTCTTCAAGAACCGAAAGACGATTGGGTTCGATAACGTCACGATCGGTGAGGGAGTGTTGTCGAAGGTCACGAATCGCTGGTTGCTTCCTGATGTGCTCGATGTGATTCGCTCGATCAGGGTGGTCAACATTTACTAGTATGGCGCGACGAGTCAACTACTCAGGCCGTCTTGATAAGATCTTCAATCGTCTCGACACGTCTGGGTTTGTGCGTGCGATGAATCGGTCGATCGTACAGGTTCGAGACTACGTTCGACAGCGGTATATGGGCGGGGCACGGACGAGCCCAAACCGTCTCGCACGTAATACCGGATCGATGGAGCGACATACCGTCGCGACACGTGCTGAGACCGCACCGAACGGCGATGTTAAGGCAACGGTCAAGGTCAATGTTCCGTATGCGTCAGTACACTTCTCTGATAAGGGCCAGAAGCATACGGTGATTAAGCCGAAGGTCGTCAAGAAGTTGACGGTTCCGATCCTGAAGAACAATCAGCAACGAGCCCCGTTTCCAGCTCGTGCCTATAAGAGTCGGTTTGCGTACAACGATATCCTGTACACAGTAAGAAATCGGAAGTTCATTATTCCGGTCTTCGCACTGCGGAGTTCGGTGACGGTGCCGTCCCGAATCGATATCGAGAGAGATGTGGCTCCATTTGCTCGAACGGTCTTCGAGCGGGAGCTGAACGAGGAACTTAAATCATTTGTGAAGT
>JAKAIP010000074.1 GCA_021825025.1 bacterium | reverse complement strand
ATCTTTATTGGTAAGCAAGAGCGTACTTACCAATGCAACTCGCTATATAACATCTGGATTCATACCCGCGAGCGAGATATGACAGATGTCGAGTTAGGCCTTAGCGTAGGCGAACTCGAAATCATTCACCGAGAAATACGGCGAAGTAACTGATTTTGCAGTTATTGGTTCCGGGAGTTTAAAGAAGTTCCGGACTTCTACTTCGCGCTGCATTCACGAACTTCTATTGTCGAGACAATGCATCCCCGAAAAAAGCACGACGCTACTTGCTCTCTTCGCGGTACACTATTCTCTTTCTATTGCTGTTTCAATGAACGATTGATATCCCGTTGTGCGTCTCGTTTCTTGAGCACTTCTCGTTTGTCGTACTGTTTTCTACCACGAGCAATTGCAATACGGACTTTCAATTTTCGATTTTTAGTATAAATCGAAAATGGCACTATTGTCAAGCCTTTTTGCGCTTCTGCATTGGTCAATGTTATGAGCTCCTTCTTATTGAGCAGTAATTTCCGTGTACGGTCAGGTTCATAGTCCTTTGGTGTATTGCTCGGTTGGTAGGGAGGTATATGCATACCGACCAGATATGCTTCTTTACCGCGCACAATAACGTGTGCACCTTCCAGTTTTCCGGTTTTTTGCCGCAATGCCTTCACTTCAAATCCATGCAGTTCGATGCCGGCTTCGAATTCTTCAATTACCGCAAAATTCAGGTGAGCCTTTTTATGCTCGATAAGTATCATGTAAAAAGTGTAGCACTCACTGGGCATAAGTGATATATTTGCTTGCGATGGCGAACTCTCGAAAACAGCGCAAGGCGCCGCTTCCACAAGCGCCGCAAGGAGGGAATTTCTTTTTTAACTTACTTACCAGTATTTCGGCGCTTTTGGTGCTTGCAGGCGCATATGCGTACTTTTCCGGCGATATAAAAACACCGCCCCCAACTATCCCGATCTCGCAAGTCGCACAGGATATCAATGCAGGAAAAGTGACTTCCATCAGTGTTAATGGTGATGCCCTCGACATTATCTATACGGACAAATCGGAAAAACTTTCTAAGAAAGAACCAGAGACCGCGCTGACTCAAACGCTCACCAACTACGGGGTAACAAAAGACGCACTTGATAAGGTAACGATTACGATTGAGCAGCAAAGTGCATGGCAAGTATGGCTTACCGACGCATTGCCGTTTCTTGCACCAATCTTGCTCATTGTCATTTTTGTATGGTATCTCTCACGACAAATGCGAGGCGCAGGCATGCAAGCCTTCTCCTTCGGCCAGTCAAAACCGCGAGTCATTGATCCGAACGATCAAATACAGCGTATTACCTTTAAGGATGTTGCTGGAGCAAAAGAAGCGAAACAAGAGCTCATAGAAGTAGTTGATTTCTTGCGCAATCCAAAAAAGTTTCTTGATATTGGCGCGCGGATCCCCAAGGGTATTCTCCTTATGGGAGCACCGGGTACCGGAAAAACGCTGCTTGCTCGTGCGGTGGCTGGGGAAGCGGGTGTGCCGTTCTTCTCCATTTCCGGATCTGAGTTCGTGGAGATGTTCGTAGGAGTGGGAGCCAGCCGCGTACGCGACTTGTTCCTGACAGCAAAGAAATCCTCGCCGGCCATTATCTTTGTCGATGAAATTGATGCGGTAGGACGCGTACGCGGTACTGGCGTCGGAGGGGGAAATGATGAACGAGAGCAAACACTCAATCAGATTCTCGTGGAAATGGATGGATTTGAACCGAATGAAAAGGTGATTGTCATGGCAGCTACTAACCGTCCTGATGTACTTGATCCTGCACTTCTGCGCACTGGACGATTTGACCGCCGTGTCGTCATTGATTTACCGGATCGGCAGGACCGTCTCGATATTCTCACAATTCATGCGCGCAAAAAGCCGTTTGCAGAAGATGTGAACTTGCAGGTGATAGCAGAGCGCACGCCTGGATTCTCTGGTGCAGATCTGTTCTCTCTTATGAACGAAGCAGCTATTCTCGCCGCACGCGAAAACCGCCGCACTATTTCTCAATACGATCTCATCCGTTCGATTGAAAAGGTGATGCTCGGCCCTGAACGGCGCAGTCATGTGCTCAATAAGAAAGAGAAAGAAATTACCGCATACCATGAAGCCGGCCACGCTCTGGTTGCTTCCGTGCTTCCGTATGCTGATCCGGTGCATAAAATTTCCATTATCAGTCGCGGACGCACGGGAGGATATACGCTCAAACTTCCGTTTGAAGATAAACGCATGCAGAGCAAGCGGGAATTTTTGGATGACATTGCAGTATCTTTGGGGGGTTATGTTGCGGAGAAAACAATCTTTGGCGATATCACCACTGGCCCATCAAATGATTTGCAGGTACTGACCGGTCTTGCACGCGATATGGTAACGCGCTACGGCATGAGTGACGCTATAGGGACCATTGCGCTCACTGGAGAAGGTGGACGCGCTATGTTCGGCACTGGCCCGGAAGGAAAAGAATATTCGGAAAAGGTATCTGCCGAGGTTGATGCGGAAGTGCATCGGATCATCGACGAGGCGTACAAAAAAGCTGAAAAGATTATTACGGAAAAGCGTCCTGCACTTGATGCGATCGCCCAGCGCCTTATGGAGGTAGAAACAATAGAACGAGAAGAATTCGAACAGCTGCTCACGCTTCACGGGATTACCCCCAAGAAAAAGCAGGAAGATATTGAGCACCAGCCACTCGCTTAAAGATCTGCAGTGCAGTATGCACACTTGGTAGCAGCAATAGGAATTTCGCTCAGGCAATATGAGCATTTTTTCGTAGTAGGGTCTGCCGGTTTCTGGAGACGCATGGTTGAAATGAGGGTATTGATGGGCAATACGACGAAGAAATAGATAGCAAAAGCAGTTATTAGAAAGGAAATAAGCGCATTCAGGAAATCGCCGTAGAGGATGCTACTTCCATGGACGCTGATGGCGAGTTTAGAAAAGTCTGGTTGTCCTATTATCGCTGCAATGAGCGGGGTAAAAATATCTTTTACCAGCCCGTTCACTACTGCGTTGAATGAAGCGCCGATCATGACACCGACCGCTAGATCAACCACATTGCCCCGCAAAATGAATTGCTTAAAACCTTGGAATAGAGTTCCCATATGTAAAAAGTATACCACTGGCTATATAACGAAACCGCACAAGTTTGAATGTCATTCTTGTGCGGTTTTTGATTTGCCCCTGTGTCGCATCTTAGCTTTTATGTGCTCCATGAGTGCAGAGAAATGCATGGTGTTTATATCCTGTGCATGTCTTCTGTCTAACAGCTCATCGATACCGATGTAGGCGCCGATAATGATCAAAAAGAGAATCGGCAGGAACACTCCTGTTACGTACCATGGCTGGCGTAGGCACAGTAGAACTATTTCACTAAGCTCTATGAGTGCTAATACCACAATGGTTATACCAAGATTCCACCCAAGGCACGTTTGCAATTTGTGCTTTGGGTACAGGAGATTGAAGAGTTCTACAAAGAACAAGTACAGCGTTGTGGGCAGTGGGGCTAGTACAATGACTATGACAATAAAGAGCATGCCAAGTACCTTGCTCCCGATATCTTTGGTATCCAAATGGACCTCCTTTCCTATACCAAGACTACTTGGTTTCTCGTAAAAAAACCACCTTTACAGGCAATCCTTCATACAGGATACTCTTTTATAGAAGGAGAGTCTGTTATGGATCGTTCGACCTTTCGGTATGAGTTGCGCGAATGTCGAGAAGGTATGCGCAAGGCTCGGAACAATATCAAAAGTCTCAAACAAAGGATAAAAAGGCTTCAGGCACTTTGTGTGCCACATCCAAACGCAAAAAAGATACACGGTATTCTTACTTGTCCTGATTGCGGGTTTCGAGGTGTCACTACAAAAAGAAAGTGACACCTCTTTTTTGTGCGCGAGCCTGGATTCGAACCAGGAACCATCCGTGTATAAGACGGACGCTCTACCGTTGAGCTACTCGCGCAGAACTAGAAGGACTATATCGTATTCCTACTCCAAATGCATCGTCTGCGCGCGATGGAGTAGTGCTCGTGCGAGAAGCGGATGTTTTTGCAGTGTTTCATCTTGCTCAACTAGTGTGAATGCTTCTGTACGAGCCGCTTCTACCAGTTTAAGATTTTTTAATGCTTCCATACCGATATCTGAAATACCCCACTGCTTCCTGCCGGAAAGTTCTCCCGGACCTCTCTGCAGCAGATCTTGTTCAGCAAGGGCAAATCCATTTTTTGCTGTCACGAGATGTTTCAGGCGTGCTAATGGTAAGGCACTTTTTGTCTGCGGACAGATAAAACAATACGCTTGGTGGGTACTCCGGATCACTCTGCCACGCAACTGATGCAGTTGTGCAAGACCGAACCGTTCTGCTCCTTCGATAAGGATAATCGTTGCATTCGGTACGTTTACGCCTACTTCCACTACTGACGTAGCTACGAGTATGTCGCTATCGTGATTAGCAAATGCCTGCATCACCGCATCTTTTTCTGCCGGCTTCATTTTTGAGTGGAGTATCGCAATGCGATATTCGGGAAACACTTCCTTTTGTAATCGTTTTGCTTCTTCTTTTACTGACTTAGTAAGCAATGCGAATGCTTTTTCTGGGTCCGGTTCATCAATGCGCGGACAAATGACATACGCTTGGCGCCCTGCTTGAAGTTCCGTACGGATAGTTTCGTACATCTTTTTTCGTTGCTCAGGCTTGATAATGTCTGTAATCACCGGCTTGCGTCCTGGCGGCATTTCATCAAGCAATGTCAGATCAAGGTCTCCGTAAATAGTAAGAGCGAGCGTGCGCGGAATTGGTGTGGCAGTCATGGAAAGCAAATGAGGTATGCGTGTTTCCTTGCGCGCGAGTGCACG
>JAKAIP010000073.1 GCA_021825025.1 bacterium | reverse complement strand
TTTGAAGCGACCACCGGCTCGCCGTCTCCTGGTTTGAGGACGTTCTTCGGTGCGGCCATGATGTCACGGGCTTCAATCTGTGCTTCCGGAGAAAGCGGTACGTGTACGGCCATCTGGTCACCGTCGAAGTCTGCATTGAATGCCGGACAGACGAGCGGATGGAGCTGGATAGCGTTTCCTTCGATAAGGATCGGTTGGAATGCCTGAATACCGAGTCGGTGCAGCGTTGGTGCGCGGTTGAGAAGCACGTACTTGTCTTTGATAACGTCTTCAAGAATTGCCCATACTTCCGGTACTCCTTCGTCGATAAGGCGTCCGGCGCCGCGGATGTTATATGCAAGCTCTTTCTCAAGAAGTTTCCCGATCACGAATGGACGGAATAGTTCGAGTGCCATGTGCTTCGGCAAACCGCACTGATTGAGCTTGAGTTCCGGACCAACGACGATCACTGAGCGTCCTGAATAGTCGACACGCTTACCAAGCAGATTCTGTCGGAAGAGACCGTGTTTTCCTTTGAGATTGTCGGAGAGAGACTTGAGCGGTCGAGTGCGTGCCTGCGTCGTAGCAGAATATGCCGCTCCGCCGTGGCGAATAGAGTTGTCGATGAGTGCATCCACTGCTTCTTGGAGAATTCGTTTTTCGTTACGCAGAATCACATCCGGTGCATGAATTTCAAGCAGTTTCTTGAGGCGGTTGTTGCGGTTGATGACGCGGCGGTAGAGATCGTTCACATCAGAGGTTGCATGGCGACCGCCGTCGAGTGCAACCATTGGTCGCAATCCTGGCGGAATGACTGGAATGCGAGAGAGGAACATCCACTCAGGGCGAACATTGGCATGAATCATGCCTTTAAGTGCCGAAAGGCGCTTGCTGAATTTCTCCCGATCTGCAGAACCTGCCTTGGTAAGTGCTTCCGCAGCCTGGGCGGCGAGTTTGTTGAGATCGAGTGCGCGGCACAGGTTAAAGACCGCCTCTGCGCCGATACCTGCTTCAAACATCGCACCGTACTTGAGCCAGTAGCGATGATATTTTGCTTCATCGAAGACTGCTCCGACAACGATGGAATCGATGTCGCGCTTTGCTTCGAGGAAGAGCTCTTTCATCTTGTCTTTTGACTTCTCATCCTGGAGATTCTTCAGTTTTGCCTTGTACTCTGTTTCCAATTCCGCACTGATGCGATCCTTTTCCGCTTTATGCACTGCGGTCACGATATAGCCGGCAAAGTACACAACTTTTTCAAGATCGCCGGTTGGGATACCCAGTACCAGTGAAAGATGGGACGGTATGGAGCGCAGGAACCACACATGAGCGACGGGTACTGCCAAATCGATATGTCCCATGCGCTCACGACGCACGATGGCACGGGTGATTTCAACACCGCATTTCTCACAAATAATACCCTTGTAGCGGATACCGCGATATTTACCGCAGTAACATTCATAGTCATGCTCCGGACCGAAAATCTTTTCATCAAAGAGAGAGTTTTTCTCCGGTCGTTGCGTGCGGTAGTTTATGGTTTCTGGCTTCGTTACTTCGCCATAGGACCACTCAAGGATGCGTTCCGGACTTGCCGGGCGGATGCGTACCGCGTCGAAATCAGTATTTTCCGCTCCTGGTGTTTTGCGTATGCCACGCACCGGCTCTCCGCTGCGCATGAGTTCTACGTCGAGTGAAAGTCCTCGAAGCGTATGAAGCAGCACGTTGAATGATGCTGGTGCGTAGTGACTGCTGATGCGCTCGCCGTGCACAATTGCATCAAACGCGGCAGAGCGTCCCATAATGTCGTCCGATTTAACCGTAAGCATTTCTCGGAGCGTATAGGCGGCGCCATATCCCAGAAGTGCCCACACTTCCATTTCTCCGAATCGCTGTCCTCCGCCCTGGGCTTTACCGCCGAGTGGTTGCTGTGTGATAAGCGAGTATGGACCGATGGAGCGCATGTGAATCTTGTCTTCCACCATGTGATGGAGCTTGAGGATGTACATGTAGCCCACCGCGATATCTTGTTCAAATTGTTCTCCGGTACGTCCGTCGAAGAGTTTCATTTTGCCGGTTTCATGGAATCCGGCTTTCTTGAGTTCATCTCGAATCTCATGGTCTGTCGCACCAGCAAACGGCGGGCAGATCGCCTGGTAGTTAAGAGTGTTTGCAGCAAGTCCCAGATGGAGCTCGAGAATTTGTCCCAAGTTCATACGGGATGGCACGCCAAGCGGCGTGAGAATGATGTCGACCGGGCGGCCGTCTGCAGTGTACGGCATGTCTTCTTCCGGAAGCACGCGGGAAATAACACCTTTGTTTCCGTGACGGCCGGCGAGTTTGTCGCCTACCGATACCACACGCAGCTGCGCCACCTCAATGTGAATGCGCTTGATGATGCCGCTTTCAAGCTGATGTCCGGCTTCGCGAGAGAACACCTTGATGCCAATGACACGTCCACGCTTGTCGTTTTCCATGCGGAGACTTGAATCTTTCACGTCACGGGCCTTATCACCGAAGATAGAGCGGAGTAGTCGCTCTTCAGGAGTGAGCTGTGTCTCGCCTTTCGGCGTAATCTTTCCGACAAGGATGTCGCCTGGGCGCACCTCTGAACCGACACGGATAATGCCGTCTTCATCGAGATTGCGCAGTTTTGTTTCCGATACGTTCGGAATATCATGAGTCGTCTGTTCCGCACCAAGCTTGGTATCACGCACGTTACAAACAAACTCCTCAATATGAATGGAAGAGAATTTTCCGTCCTTGACGAGACGCTCGGAAATAACGATGGCGTCTTCGTAGTTTGCGCCTGACCAGCACATGAACGCTGCGAGTACGTTCTGACCGAGTGCGAGCTGGCCACCATCAGTTGATGACATGTCGGCAAGCAGGTCTCCTTTCTTCACTTTGTCTCCCACGGAGATGACCGGGCGCTGGTGAAGATTGGTGAATCCGTTCGTACGTACAAAATTGATGAGCGGATAGGTGACTTCCTTCCCTTTTTCATTCTTTATCTTGATGTGCTTGCCATCAACAGCGGTTACTGTTCCCTCTTCTTTGGCGAGAATCAGTCGGCCGGTGTCTCGAGCCGCTGTTGCCTCCATGCCGGTTGCCACCAGCGGTGCTTCAGGAAGAATGCATGGCGTTGCCTGCTTCTGCATGTTCGAACCCATGAGCGCGCGGTTTGCATCGTTGTGCTCGAGGAACGGAATCATGGAAGTTGCCACAGAGAACGGTTGTTCAGCGGCAATATCGATGTAGGTTACCTCATTGCGCGGTACACGAGCAGGTGCGCCATTGAGACGCACTTCAACCATATCCTCGACAATCTTGTCGTCTTTAATATGAATAGCGCCGTGGGCGATTTTCTCTTTTTCTTCCTCAGCTGCATTGAGGTAGGCGATTTCTCCTGTAATCGCGCCGTTTACCACCTTTGCGTACGGCGTTTCGATCATGCCGAATTCGTTGAGTCGGGCAAACGTTGCCAGACGCAGAATGAGTCCGATGTTCGGACCTTCCGGCGTATGAATAGGACAGAGCCGTCCGTAGTGGGACGGGTGCACGTCGCGCACTTCAAAACCGGCGCGCTCGCGGGTAAGCCCTCCCGGGCCCAGTGCCGACATGGTGCGCAGGTGTTCAAGCTCCTCCAGCGCGTTGGTCTGCTGCATGAACTGCGAGAGCTGGTTGGTGGTGAAAAATTCCTTGATGCGCGCTTGGAATGGTCGTGGATTTACGAATTGCACCGGCAGCACGGTTTCAATATCGATGGTCGACATACGGTCCTGGATGTTGCGCTTCATGTGCGTGAGACCGACACGAAGGCGCTGTTGCAGCATTTCACCCACGCCGCGCACGCGTCGTGATCCCAAGTGGTCGATATTATCCGCCACGGCATCAGGTGTATGCTCGAGCATCAAAATGTGATCGATGATGGTCACCAGATCATCCAAAGACAATGTTTTGCGTTTGACTTCCTTTTCGTCGAGTGATTTCGTGAAGCGCTGATTGAAACGGAAGCGGCCGACTCGAGAAAGATCGTAGCGCTCTTCGCTGAAGAGCGTGGTGATGTACTCTTTTGCGTTCTGCGCGGTTGCAAGGTCGCCGTCGCGCAAATGCTTGTGCACTTCTATATAGGCATCTTCGATCGTCTGGCCGGCGCTTTTTTCAAGGGCTATGTCCACCCATTTCTTTCCGAACTCGGAACGGGCAAAAAGCGATTTTATATCGCTGTCATACTGTGCACCGAAAATACGCAAGAGCGAAATGATCGGGAATTTGCGCTTGCGGTCGATGCGCACGGAGATGTCTCCGGTACTTTCTGCTTCTACTTCAATCCAGACACCGCGCACCGGAATGATCTTTGCGCCGAAATGCTGTTTGCCTTTTGATTCTTCCGAGGTGAAGAATACGCCGTATGAGCGGGCGAGCTGCGGCACGATGACACGCTCCACACCATTGATAACGAAGGTGCCATGGTCAGTCATGACCGGCAGGTCTGCGAGAAAGATCTCCTGCTCCTTCTCTTCATTGAGGGTCTTATTCTTGAGCCGGATGATGGCACGGATCGGTGCATCTAAAGTGAGCTTCTGTGCCTTGGCGTAGTGTTCATCGAACTTCGGCTCTCCAATCTCTATTTTGACGAACTCAAGATCGAATTTCTTTCCGGAATAGTCTTTGATCGGGGTGAATTCCTTGAACGTCTCTCTGACTCCCTCTTCAATGAGCCATTTGAACGAATCGACTTGCGCCGCCACCAACTGCGGGGTTTCAACACGAGGGGTGCGATATCGACTGAAAAACTTTTGTTCGCGCATATAGTTATATGAGTTACGAAGCACTAAGTAATGGAGAGCACCGAAAATGCTTATGTAATAAACGAAAAAAAGCGAGCGTGTA
>JAKAIP010000072.1 GCA_021825025.1 bacterium | reverse complement strand
CGGTCGGGTCGCCGAGAGCGTCAGCCGCGTATCCATGCGCAACTTCGTGGACGATGATAGAGAGAATGAGGATAAGAAAGGAGAGGAAGATGTCCATAGTTGCTCGTTTAAGACTGTATGGTACCATAGGCGAACTATGGCACGAGCATGTGAAATCACCGGGAAGAGCACGCAGGTTGGCGGGCGGTATAGCAACCGCGTCCGTGCGACCCAGTTTAACCCTACCGGAAAGGTTCGCCGAAAGGCGAATCTCCAGAAACGCCGGATTTATGTTCCGGAGATCGGGAAGACAGTCATTGTGGATCTCTCAATGAAAGGTCTCAAGACCGTCAAGAAGAATGGTGCATTCGCCACTCTGAAGAAGGCAGGTATACTCTAATTAAGAATTGAGTTGAAAACCGCCGGCAACTGCCGGCGGTTTTCATTTCCCTATAGAAAACCCATCTGAGACGTACGTGCCGATGGGGGTTGATGAAGAAATATGGAGAACAGTCCCTTTATAAGAAAGCGTAAAGGTGCCCGGGGCGATAATTGTAAGAGCGACAGTCCGAGAGAAACGAAGTGGCGCGCCGTACGGAAGAGAGCCGCTACTCCCTTTTCTCGTCGGACCAAAGCGAAGCGTAGTTGTGGGTGGATAGCGTTCGTTAACTTCAAAAAGTCCCCCGCTATTTTTAGGCGCGGGGCCAGTGAGAACAAGAGCGTCGAGTGCCCGCTGCCATTCGGGGAGAGAAACTCCGAGGAGTCGTACAATACTCGCGTCCGAGCCGGTATCGATAAGAAGAGTGGCCCCTTCGGGCGATCGTACGAGCGTTGCTCTCCCCTCCCCTGCAGCAAACACCTGTACCTCGAGAGTATGAGGACGCAGCAGCACGTGGTAGGTCTGTATATTTGCGATGAGAAGTCCGCCGAGGAGCGTGAGGTAGATACCGATCGGCACTGGGTGCGACATATGGTACATTTTAGCTCTATGACCTACCCAACAAAAACATTCAATTTACCAGATCTGCCAGGCATCTCGGCAAAGCAGGTAGAGGTGCATCTTGGGCTCTATGCGGGCTATGTGAAGCACACCAATCTTATTCTCGAGAAGATTCAGTCTCTGACCGAGACGGATGCTGAAGGAAACGCATATCTTATTGCAGAATTGCGTCGCCGTTTCGCATTTGAGTTCAATGGTATGCGCATGCATGAGTATTATTTCGAGCAGTTCGAAGGTGAGAAAGGCGGAAGTCCGACTTCTGCTCTTGCGCTCGCCGCAGCTGAGAAGTATGGAAGTGGTGAGAATTTTATTGCCCATATAAAAACAGTCGCAGGGAGTCGTGGTATTGGGTGGGTCGTTGTCACGGCAGATCAGCGCGCGAAGACACTCCATACGACTTTCGTGAATGATCATGAGCTCGGACAGCTCGCGGGACTTCCTGTTGTGCTTGCGCTCGATCTCTGGGAGCACGCATTTATGGTGGACTATGTCCCCGCAGAAAAGAAAAATTATGTCGATGCGTTTTTGGCCAACCTTAATTGGTCAGTCATCGAAAAGCGTTTTGACGAAGCAATGAAGATGAGTGCCGCGTAGCTCGCGAGGACAAGCCAAAACGAAAATACCGGAAGCATAAAAGTCGCGAATGGAAACATCGCGGCTTTTTGTGCAATGAATATCACATAGGCATTTGCAAGGTAGGCTGGGTACGCGAGAACGATACCAAGAGTTGGCGCGAGGGTGCCAAAGAACATTCCAGCAAAACCAGCAAGCACCGAGAGGCCCATCGTAAGTGGCATGAGAGGTGCCGTGAGAAGGTTTGCTGGTACCGCGACCCACGAGAGTACTCCGGTGTCATAGAGAAGAAGCGGTAAGACCGTGATCTGTGCAGCGAGCGTGGTGGCTACGGCATTCTTCCAGAATGCATTCGGTATGCACGTGAGGAGTCTCTCAAGAGGAGCTGCGATCCAGATGAGTCCTGCTGTTGCGGCGACAGAGAGACCGAATCCGGGATCGAATACAAGATAGAGAGGATTCCAAACAAGCATCAGCAGCACGACGAAGAGGAGCGTGCGGCCAGCCACGTACGTACGGCTTGTTGCTCGGGCGTAGAGTGCGATACACGCCATGAGCATCGCGCGGAGCGCTGTCGCGGATATTCCGGCGATACCGACGAAGAGGAGAATCGTGAACGCTCCAGCAAGTGCACTCCATCGTGTTGGCAATTTCATATACGCGAGTGCGGCCATAATCCATTCGGCGACAATCATAACGTTGTAGCCAGAGAGGACAATAATTTGGACAAGACCAGAACGAACAAACGCTTGCTGCAATTCTGTGCCGAGACCGGACTTCCCGCCAATAACGACCCCGCCGGCGAGCGAGGAGTATGGTTCCGGAAGTGTCACCGATAGTCCCGCAAGAAACGCACGCTTCATGTGCGCGAGCGCTGCAGGGATTGAATACCATGGTGCAGGTGAAATGACGCGCACCAGTGCAAAATGCATCATGAAACGCACACCATCACGTTGTAGGTATTTGTCGTAGCGGAAGATACGACCATTGTCATCAGCAAAAGGTTCCGGTACAACGAGTACCCCAGAAAAAGAAATAGTATCACCGACGGCGATGGCTCGAGTGCGGGGAGTAACGATAAGTATGTTTGTCGATGCAGCGGCACTTGAAACGTGAACCACAATTCGTTGTGTTGCATCGTGCACATCAGGGTCGCTTCTCACGACACCGGTGTATGAAACCTTGTGCTGCAGGTCGTGTACGAATGCCGGCGGCAATGGCGTATCGGTCATTGCCACGCGCAGCATACCGAACGCAGCACAGAAACAAAAAACCGCGCCAAGCGAATACACCCGCCGCGGTTTCAAAAATGCGGCCGCTCCCAAAAGGGATGCAAGCAAAACCATAAAAACCATCGGTTGCCACCCAAAAGAAAAAAGCGAGCGGAGTACATCTCCGCTCGCAAATCCTCCGACGATAGCAATAAGGAAGGTCATGCTCCTCGATCCATTGCTTCGTTTGCGAGAGCATCGGCATCAGCGTTTTGCGCGCGCGGGACATGTGCAAAAGAAACTTCCTTGAATACGGCCGCCGCCGCCATGAGGCGTGCATACTGGGCCTTCATCGTCGGATGTTTCACTTTATAGATACCTTTCATTTGCTTCACGACAAGTTCACTATCCATTTTCACTTCGATTGTCGTCGTGGTTGCCTGATTCGTACCAATACGTTTTGTGAGTGTTTCAAAAGCAAGAATGACGGCTTCATATTCTGCGAAGTTGTTCGTGCGCGTTCCGAGAAACTCGGAGACGCTTGCAACCGAGTTACCAAGTTCGTCACGGATCATTGCGCCAGCGCCGGCGGGACCCGGGTTTCCGCGTGAACCACCATCAGCATGAATTGTGAAATGCATGTGCGAAGTATACCAATAAAACAAAAGACCTGTCTGCGAGACAGGTCTTTCGAACTCATTCAATGTATGCACCACCGCCGGTGGGGAGGGGTCGGTTCACGATATCCGCGCTCCCGTTCATCGAACGTCGTGCGCGGATGAAACTTCTTCTTTGCGGTTGCGCACAGGTGGCAGTGCAGAGACAGGAGGATGAGCTGGAGGCAATACTGTTCCATCAGAGATTCCTTCCTGGAGAGTTCTGTTCCTCTTAAACTGTACCAGGAGCTGCGGTGATAGCAAGGAGTCGCAGTCGCACGGGGGTACCTCGACTGAAAGTGTCACGCTCGAGGTGGGTCAGCAAATGTGCTCGACTTCCTGGCAACAAGTTTTCGACAGTTCGGGCGATGGTGCCTTTCGTGAAAAAAGTGACCGCATCAATCCCGGCTCGAGTCTCGGTATGGATTTTTAATTTTACATGTTCTTCGTTTTTCCCAAATCGTGAAATCTCGCGAATGGTGACATCACGGAGTAGAAACACCGGCTTTGGGTTGTGCTGGCCGAAGGGGGCGAGGCGATCTATTTTTCTAAGAAGAGCATCCGTGGCATCATCGGGAGTGATGATCGCATCGGCGCGCAGGGCGAGTGCGTCAGTTTCGTCGGAGAGTGCTATTCGCGCATGAGCTTCAACAAGACGATCTTCAAGAAAAAAAATAGCATCATCGCGCACAGTGAAACCTCCCGCAGCCGCATGCCCTCCAAAATCTTCAAAGGTATCAATTGTTGCGCGCATAAGTTCAAGGGCATGTGTGGGCCCACCACTGCGCATCGAACCCTTGAGTCGCATATTGCCCTCCCTGCCCCATAAGAAAACAGGACGGCCATATTCGTCAGCGAGCGTGTTGGCGACGAGCCCAAGAAGTGCAGGTCGCCATTCCGGATCACCAAGAGCAATCACGCTGCGCGGTTCGCCGCGCTCTTTCAGTCGTGTGTGTACTGCGCGGGTAATGGCACCGGCCTCGGCTTTCCGCTGTCGATTCGCGCGCTCTAATTTTTTTGCAAGAAGATCAGCTTCGTCCTCATTGTCGGTTGTAAAAAGACGAAAGGCTTCACGAGCTTCTCCCATCCGACTCGCCGCATTCACGCGGGGTGCGATCATGAAACCGACATCATCTTCAGTGATCGTGCGTTGGTTGGTGCGCATACCGCGGCAGAGTTTCTGCAGTCCAAGTCGCGGCGACTTACGCAGCACCAGAAGTCCATATGTCGCGAGTAAGCGATTCTCATCAACCAGTGGCACCATGTCAGCAATGGTCGCGAGACCGACCATATCAAGGAGCCACTTCTCCCATCCGACAGGAATTTTTTCACGGAGAGCGGGAGCGACAGCGAGTGTTGCACAGACGAGTTTCCAAGCGACACCCGAACCGCAGAGTCCGTGAAAAGGATATGTCTCGTCGGCACGTGCATTTGGATTGATGATCGCATAGGCGTCGGGGAGTTGTGCGCCGGGAAGGTGGTGG
>JAKAIP010000071.1 GCA_021825025.1 bacterium | reverse complement strand
CAAGATTATGTGGTGATTTGTATAAGCCCTGGTGAATGTCGGCGATAACTATAATCGTCCTAAGGTAGCGAAATTCCTTGTCTGGTAAGTTCAGACGCGCACGAATAGTGTAACGACTGGGGAACTGTCTCGGAGCACAGCTCGGTGAAAATACAATACCGGTGAAGATGCCGGTTACCTGCAGATAGACGAAAAGACCCCAGAAGCTTTACTGCAACTTGATATTGCGTATATGAAGTGACTGCGTAGCATAGGTGGGAGAGGTTGAAGTCTCGGTTTTGGCTGAGGTGGACTCGCCAGTGAAATACCACTCTTTTTCTTTGTATGCGCTAATCAATACGGCAAAACCGTATCGAAACAGTATCTGGTGGGCAGTTTTAGTGGGGCGCTATCCTCCTAAAGAGTAACGGAGGAGTGTATTAAGGTCGGCTAGGCGCGAATGGAAACCGTGCCGATAGTGCAATGGCAAAAGCCGGCTTGACTGTAAGGCGTAAATGCCGAACAGGTGCGAAAGCAGACCATAGTGAACCGACCATCCGCGTTAGATGCGGTGGAAGATTATCTGACAAAAGCTACTCTGGGGATAACAGGCTAGTTCCGCCTAAGCGTCCATAGCGACGGCGGAGTTCGGCACCTCGATGTCGGCTCAACACATCCCGGGGGTGAAGAAGCTCCCAAGGGTTTGGCTGTTCGCCAATTAAAATGGTACGCGAGCTGGGTTCAGACCGTTTAGACGCTGATGCGAATCGGCTTTTAAGCAGTCTGAATCCACGAGGAAATATAAAATATTCTGTTGCAACATATATCACGGCGGCGATATGCAGCAATGTATATCGACAAGTCAACTGATATCGGTAAAACCCGAACGAAATATCGAGGGCAATACCGAGGGAATTTTCTATAAACATAGAGAAGCCCGTAGAGACTGCATGTTGACCATCCATAACTTGGATGATGATACAGTCCAATCCACTCAGTAATGAGTGAGCACTCAATATATATTCTTTGAGTGTGTAGATGCGTGAGACAGGTTGGTCTCCTATCTACTGCAGGCGTCGATTCTTGAAGAGATTTGCTCCTAGTACGAGAGGACCGGAGTGAACTGACCGCTGGTCTGGCTGCTCTTCCGCCAGGAGGACCGCAGCGTAGCTATGTCGGGATTGGATAAGCGCTGAAAGCATCTAAGCGCGAAGCCGACTCTAAGATGAGGAATCATTAAGATCCGTCAGAGATGATGACGTTGATAGGCTTTAAGTGTACGCACAGTAATGTGTTGAGCTGAGAAGTACTAATCGATCGAGTTTTTCCAGCTTGGAGAGAAGGGGCTTGAGTATCGCAATAATTTGTTGTTGGTTTAGAAATTCTACTCTGGTGGTTTGGCGGTGGGGAAACACCCGTTCTCATTCCGAACACGGAAGTTAAGCTCACCAGCGGCGATGGTACTCCTTGTGGGGGAGAGTAGCTAGCCGCCAGAGTAGAGAGTCTAAATATATATAAAAATCACCTAATTTCTGTGGTAGGATTGAGGCACTTATGAGCGTGGGATGGGGAACGCAGAGAAAAATACTCTATATTTCTGTTTCAGTCATAGTGATCAGCGTCGCTTTGACGGCTTCCTATCTGTTTTTTTTCAATACCGCACCTACCTGTTTCGATGGGAGACAGGATGGCACAGAAACGGGAGTAGATTGTGGCGGCTCATGTGCGCGCATCTGCGCAAACCAGGCACATGATCCCATAGTGCTTTGGTCCAGAGCGTTTCCGGTGGCAAGCAGTACTGACGGGGGTACACTCTACACTGCCGCAGCATATGTAGAAAATACGAATGTAGGAGGCGGTGCAAAAAGTGTACAGTACTCATTCCAGTTCTTCGATGCAAACAATTCGCTTATTCTTGAGCATTCAGGAGTGACCGATTTGCCGCCCGTACAAACCATTCCTATCGTAGAAACCGGCATAGATACCGGAAAACGTACCGTTGCGCGCACGCTATTCTCTTTTTCGCAAACACCGACATGGAACATCGTGCCGGCGCAAGATTTGCCCGCCCTTTCTCTTGCCGATGAAACCCTTGCCCCTGATGGTACGCGCCTTTCTGCAACGGTTACCAATAATTCCTTAATTCCAGTTACGAATTTAACGGCGGTTGCTGTGCTGTTTGACGCACATGATGTTGCTATTGCGGCATCTAAAAGTCTCATCACATCGCTCCCTTCGCACGCGTCTCAAACAGTGGTCTTTACCTGGCCACAAAGCGCTCCGTCGGTTACCCATGCAGAAATTACTCTTCTCCCTTCCTTTTAATCGTGTCTACTTTTGTCTCCAGCATTGTCTCCGTTGGTAAGCGATACACCGATTCCGTAGATTGGATTGCGCTTGGTGCGGCAGTCACCTTGAGTATCATCGGGCTGCTCACTATGAGTTCCTTTACAGGAAACGATCCTTTTCTTGTACGACAGAGCGCCTGGATCGTGTTCAGCCTTATTGTATTTTTTGCTGCAAGCAACGTCGATTGGCGATTTTTACGGCGCAGCGGCGTGGCGGCAGGGTTGTATGCTTTGTTTGTCATTCCCTTGATATTTCTATTGATTCTCGGACGAGCAGTAAAGGGAGCGAAAAGCTGGTTCGTACTGGGCGGCCTTGGTATTGAGCCGGTTGAGTTCGCAAAGCTGGCGCTTATCATCGTGCTGGCAAAATATTTCTCGCGTCGGCATATTGAAATACGCAACACTCGTCACATTCTGGTGTCTCTGGCATACACCATGATTGTCTTTGTGCTTGTAGCGCTACAGCCTGATTTTGGTGGAGCAATTATTGTATTTCTCATATGGCTAAGCATGGTGCTTTTTTCTGGTATGTCCAAAACGCACTTGCTTGCGGTGATACTCATAGGAACGATAGCGTTTACCGGATTATGGTTTTTTGGATTCCATACCTATCAACGTGAACGTATTCTCACCTTTATCAATCCGGCGGGCGATATACACGGGGCAGGGTATAACGCATACCAGTCCACTATCGCTGTGGGGTCGGGACAACTGCTTGGTAAGGGTATCGGATACGGTACGCAGAGCAGATTGCGTTTTTTACCAGAATACCAAACGGACTTTATTTTTGCGGCATTTTCTGAGGAATGGGGATTCATAGGTATTCTCATCGTATTTGCTTTGTATGGAATTATTTTTTTCCGAGTCGCCGCCTCTGCCATGCGCGGAGCCTCTAATTTTGAAATGTTCTTTGCGTGGGGAGTACTCTCTTATTTCCTGGCACACTTCATACTCCATGTAGGTATCAATATGGGAATTCTGCCCGTGACTGGAACTACCGTGCCATTCATGAGTTACGGAGGCTCGCACCTGGTCACCGAATTTCTATCTCTTGGTATTGTTTCTGCACAACGCCGATATGCTCGCGCCGCGCCGCGGGCACATCTGCAGAAAGAATTTTCCGGAGGCTACGACGTAGTTGAATAGAGTGCCACTGTTTTCGCCACCATGGTAGTCAATGAGAAGGCTTCTTTCACTTTGTGCTGCAGGTTTGCAATATAAGTCTCTCTCAGTGCGGTGTTTTTCACGAGTATATCCAGTGCACGGGCAAGAGCTTCGGTATCTTTCGGTTCACAGAGCAACCCGGATACGCGCTGTTCAATGATGTCCGGTATGCCGCCCACAGCACTTGCTACGACAGCGGCTCCTGCTTGTCCTGCTTCAAGGAGTGTGTAGGGAAGCCCTTCTTTGAGTGAAGGAAGAACCATGAGATCAAAACTCGGAGTGTATCGGTATGCCTGTTCCATGAACCCGCATAAAAATACATACTGCTGCGCCTGCAAGTGTTCAATATGTTGCTCTAATCGGCGGCGTTCCTCTCCTTCTCCGATAAGAAACAGGGCGACTAGCGTGTTCTGCTGGCGCAGCTGATGCACTGCATCCACTAAGTAGAGAAGGCCTTTATTTTTCGTATACTCCGCAATACAGCCGATCCATACGGTCTGCGGAGGCAGTGCAGTGAATGCACGAGTGGCAAGCTCTTTTCTACCTTCCTCTCGGGGAACATAGGAAAGCGGGGGAATGCCATTGTGTATCAATACCACCTTTTTCTTGCATCCCCACATGCGGCGGATTGCCGCATAGTGCGGCTCGGCTATGGCGATGACGTGCGTCGCAAGAAGAAACGTGCACCAGGTCGCACAGAAGATGATTCCTTTTTGTAGGAAAGGGCGATCTTCTTCATAGGGCAGTCCATGCGCCGTAAATACAATAGTAGGTACGTGGGCGAACCGTGCGGCGAGAGCGCCGAGTCCCCCTGCTTTTGAACTGTTGAGATGCACCACGTCCGGTTTTTCTTTCAGAAACAGTCGCCGCAATTCGAAAAAAGCGCGCAATTCCTGTGGAAGGGAAATATTGCGCATGAATGCAGTTATCTGCACCGTACGAATCCCTGCCTGCTCAAGAGCGCTAGCGAGAAGACCTGCCGGAGCGTTCCGTGTTCCTGTTCCGCCGAGCGCCACTACGCAGGCATAGGTATCTGCAATAGCAGTTGCGATATCAAATACATACCGCTGTGCGCCGCCCCAGTTTGATTTAGTGATAACAAAGAGAACTTTCCTTTTCATAAAGTTGTTGTACTATGTACGCGTTCCATGAAAACTGTATTTCGTCCACGCCTGATGGTGCTGTTCCTGGGAGACATCTTTTTCTTAGGCTTTTCGCTTTGGCTGTCGCTTTTTTTACGAGCGTTCCAAATTCCCGGCACGGCGCTGCTCGCAGCATACGCGTTTCCGTTTCTATTCCTTGCGATTCTTTCCGTAGGGGTTTTTTTCATTGCGGGGTTGTATGAAAGCCGTTCCGTTATTTTTCCGCGCCGCACGCTTTCTATAACACTTCTCATCGCACAAATAGTCAACACATTGATCGCGGCATTATTCTTTTTCTTCGTACCGATTTTTGGCGTTACTCCCAAGACGGTCCTGCTTATCTATC
>JAKAIP010000070.1 GCA_021825025.1 bacterium | reverse complement strand
ACGACAACAAGCGCATCAACGTGAAGCGAGGACTCAAGACTCGTGCTGAGATGGGACTCCTGCCCGGTGTCGCTCCGCTCGGATACCTAAATGACAAACGACGTGATCACAAGTGTGAAATGCTCGTCGACTCTGTCCGCTCCCCTATCGTGAAGCAGATGTTTGAAAAGTCGGCATACGAGCGGTGGAGCGGGCGCAAGATATACGCATGGCTAAAAGAAATCGACTTCAGGACGAGAAGCAATAAATACCTACCAGTGAGTCTGGTATACACGACACTGAAAAATCCGTTCTATTGCGGCGTGTACGAATACCCACGCGGGAGCGGTAATTGGTACACGGGCAAACACACTCCGCTTATCACTCGCGATCTATACCAGCTCGTGCAAGAGAAGCTCGCCGAAGACCACAAGCCGAAGCATACGCGGCACTCATTTACCTTCACCAAGATCATGGTCTGTGGTGAGTGTGGCTCTGGTATAACGGGCGTAGAGAAGAAGAAAATCATCAAAGCCGACGGTTCAGAGCGCTCTTACATCTACTACACTTGTACGAAATCCAAGGGTAACTCCTGCGAGAATCCATATATCCGCGAGGACCAACTCATCGATCAGCTGGCGGCAATAATGGACCAAGTCGAGCTGGATGAGATCGGAGCGCGGAAGGTCATCGAGGCAGAAGTCGCTCGGTATAACAAGCTCCAAGCGGCAACCCAGCACCCGGGAGAACGGCTCAAGGCCAAAGAGATGGATGTGCGACGCTACGCCAAGTACCTACTCCAGAACGGCACCGTACAGGAAAAGCGCGACCTGCTCGAATACATGCGCGGCAAGATCGTGATGAAAGATAGAAAAATCTCCCTTGAGCCGGCGAGCTAGAGTGCCTTGATTGCGGCCAAGACTTCGTCGACTTTCCCGTTATGGACGAGGAAGAAATGCGTTTTGCCTTTGCCGAGCTTCTCCCATTCTTTTGCGATTTCAACTTTGTAAGCCGTATCCTCGTTGCTGATGCGATCCTCCCCCTTCCACTCAAGCGCGACAATATTCCCCTTCTTCGTCACGGCGACAAAGTCTGGATAAAACTTTCCCTTCTTCCATCCCTGGATATAGAACGGGTCTACCTTCTCTCGGTTGCGGACCCAGAATTCAATGTTATCCAAAGCACCAAGATCGATACGCTCTACAAAGCCACGCTCCTCACCATTGATTGAGTCGATACGCTCATAGAGATTCTTATTGAACACCTTTGGCACGGGCGACTTGAGAGCAATGGTCGCCGGGTATGAATCGAAGGGTACGACCACCAACTTCTTTTTCGTGAGCAGGTCCTTATATGCCTTCTTCGTATACGCTTCAAGACGCTCGGTGATAAGAAGATTCAGGCGTTCTGCAAGGAGGTAGCGATTAACGGACAGCTCAGGAAGCGTTCGCTTATTCTTCTTCATCTGTGACTGCACGGCCTTCTCGAGAAAGGCGACTTTATCCTCCGGACTCAACATCGGGAAACGGAGCTTCTTATCAAGCCACATCACCAACTCATCTACAGAATGATTCCCATCGAGATACTGGAACGAAAGGGCTAGCTGTTTCCCTTGAAGCCACTCCTCGTCTTCGGTGATATCGATAGTCGCCTGCCCATCGAGATCATAATGGATCTTGAAGTCGCAGTCTGGGTTCTGCTTCGCAAGCTCGAAGTCTTCACCGAGCAAATCCTCAAACGAAAGTTTCTGCTTTCCGATAGCCATCATCGGGACCTTCAAGTCCTTCTTGATAGCCTTCTTCGCCTCAAGCGGATCATTATATTCCTTCTCTTCAGCAACTCCCACGAAGTCGGACCGGCTGTAACCATTGTCTTCAAGACCGCCGATAATTCTAGAAGCGGCTTCGTTGAAGTTGGCCGCTGAGGCGAACACATAGCTACGATTGAGAGCATCGTCAGTTTTCTTCTTTGCATTCGGCATGCGAATGACGCGGCCGATGATCTGTTCGACGGCAACCTTGGCTCCGAGATTCGCGACTGAGATAAGCACATACGCAAATGAGCAATCCCATCCTTCTGCAAGAGCGTTGACGGTCAGAATGTAGCGGACCTCGCATTTCTTATCGAAGAGATCTATTCCTTCAAGCTCATCGACATCGGAAGTCTTTATCTTGATCTGGTTCTCTGGGATCTTGCGAGCAAGGAGCATCTGCTTGAGATCCTCGACGGTGACTGTGGTGCGGACTTTGCTCTTCGGTTGCGCCTGGAGGAGTGCGATCGGACGTATATATTCCTTCGCGAGTTTCTTGGCTCGTTTCTCGAGTTCCTCTCGTTTGACCAAGCCGTCTGCCACTACCTGCTCCCATTGCGAGCGGCTCTCAAGCACGATAGGAATCTTCACCATCTGTTCATTCTTGAGCTCAGAGGCACTGATGCGCACGAGTACATTACTGCCATCACGCGGCGTGGCAGTAAACTCGATGATGAAAGATGGCTTGAGGTCGGAGAGGAACTGTATCGAAAGCTCTGTCTGTATGTGATGACCCTCATCGATAACAATGAGTGGATTGTTCTTGCGGATGACGTTTGCGAGCGAATTAATCACTTCACCTTCCGAGTCCTTCTCAAGATCTTTGGTGTCTTTGAGATTCAAGAAGTGATCCATCAAAGCGCCGTTCTCCTTGTAGACTTTGTACTTCTTCTGGATAGATGCCTCCTTACGAAAGGCCTCAAGGCTCGCAACAATGATGCAGAGGTTATTGCGCACATCCTCAGGAGTGATAGTGAGTGCCTCCTCGTTCGAGAAGACTTTGATCTTCCCATCAAAAGATTCGTTCAACACCTCATTGTGCCAGTCTCGCGAATCCTTAAACTTCTTGAGGGTCTGCGTCTTGATCGAGTCTGACGGCACGAACCACATGACAACTCCGGTATCCAGCTTGTACTGGAGGACGGTGCTCATGATCCGTTCCACCGACTTACACGCCACGAGCGTCTTACCGCCGCCGGTTGGTATACGGACACAAACGAACGGAATCTCACCGAACCAGTCCTGATCGTATTTCTCGTCCGTTATGTCGAGAAAGGCGTGACGCAAAGGCATCTTTTTAATGCTCCCCAAGAAGGTGTCGAGCGTCTCTAAAGCAGCGGTTTGATAGCGCTTGAATTGCATAGAATTAGTAGACCTTGATCTCGTACGGGATCTGCTTGAAGACAATGCCATTTTCTTCCAGCTCATCCTCATCCACGAGGCATCGGTCTGCGTAGATTACTGCTGGACCAGTTAATTTCAACTTTTCGATGGTCACTCGCGTGAGATCATTTTTATCCTTTCCGGCGTAAATGAGGTAGTACGAGGTGCCGTGACTCTCGCCGATAAACGGCTTCTTGATCGTCTTTTTCTCGAGATTGGTCTGGGTCTCGGTAAAGTAGACATAGGTCGCAAGCTCGTCATACGAGCACTCTTCATTTATTTGCCCTCTCTCGTCGAAGAGCGGCTCGTCGAGTTCGCAGTACTCGAAACCTGCATCGTATTCGTATTTCTTTATTGCGCGCTTAACTCTCTCAGCCGTAACATTTTTGGCGACTTCATCCACCATCTCAATTAAGACAAATTTGCGGTTCCCACTGTCTTCTTTATTCAAATCAAGCACCGCATGTCCAGTTGTGCCCGATCCTGCAAATGAATCAAGAATGATAACTTCCTCATCGCTATTAGCCGTAACCATCTTAACTAAGTATTTGATTAGGGATGTTGGCTTTGGATAATCAAAGGTTGTTCCTATCTCTTTATTAAAGAGGCTCGAGATTTCGGCAGTTGCGTCTTCGTTCGTACCGACCATATTTTCCCCCGAAATAAGAGTTGACGGTGTCTTTATTTTCTCCCCTTGATCGTGCCGAAGGACATTTAAACCATATTGAGACGATAACGAGACACGCGTTCCGGACTTCAACTCAGAATCTAAAAAGGTCTGTGTCCAGACGAACTTTGCCTCTACCACGAAATCCGTAACTACTCTTGAATCTTTCACTGCAAACGGCCGGAGAACATTTATGCCTGTATCCGGCTTACCATAAAAGGACGCTTTATATGTGCCGTCAGCTAGTGTCGTCTCAATGAGATCTTTATTGAAACTGAGTTTCTTTGTTGAGTTAGTTCTCTTCACAAGAGGCTGCCATTTATCGCTGTAAGCCTCTTCCCCAAAGAAGGTAGTGTCATTCTGTGCCTTTTGGTAGCACAAAACATACTCAGTCATTTTCCTGATTTTCTTGGATAGGAATGATCCCTTCTTTTTTCTCACCCAAGTGAACGTGGCGAGAAAATTATATTCCGCGAAGATCTCGTCGAGCAGCAATCTCAAATTTCCTGCCTCATTGTCATCAATCGACACGAATATTATTCCGTCATCCCGAAGAAGATCCGAAAGGAGTTTCAAACGAGGGTACATCATGCACAACCATTTATCGTGACGAGTCAGGTCTTCACCATCCATTCCAACGACTTTCCCAAGCCATTCACGAATCTTTGGCGAGTTCACCTTATCGTTATAAATCCAGTTCTCATTCCCTGTGTTGTAAGGTGGATCGATATAAATACACTTCACTTTCCCCTTATAAAAAGGCATGAGCGCCTTGAGCGCCTCAAGATTGTCGCCGTGGACGATGAGGTTTTTCGACTTCTTGCCGACCGATGCTGATGGAACCTTTTTGAGCAGCTTGAAAGGCACTTCCTTGTCGTGGTTTACCACGGCTTCTTTGCCAATCCAGTTCAGCGTTGCCATTCTGACCATTCTAGCAAAAAACACCGAATTAGCTTAATTTTACCGACTACGCAAAAGGCGCTCTTCCGAGCGCCTTTTGCGAGTTTTGACCGTGTCGGTCTTGAACTGATTTTCGGCACTTTCGATGCCGGACGGTCTGCATTGCAGGCCGCACTACCTTGTTGCGGGGGCCGGAATCGAACCGGCGTCTGGAGGTTCTTTTACACCTGCTGTTTCCAACTGG
>JAKAIP010000069.1 GCA_021825025.1 bacterium | reverse complement strand
GTGTTGCATGGTGGTTCCGGCTCAAGCGACGAGGAGTTTGCACAAGCAGTTGCAGCCGGCATCTCTATTATTCATATCAACACGGATATCCGTCTCATCTATCGAGATGGTCTCAAAGACGCCATAACGCAGCATCCAGATGTCGTAGCACCTTACAAATTCCTGGAACCGGTCGTTGAAAAGCTACAGCAGTATCTCATGCAGAAAATGCGTCTTTTTGCCCGGATGTAACGCATCCATTGCTCTTTTTGCATAAATTCGATACACTCTCCCTCATGCAATTAGCCATACGACCTCGAGAACAGGGACAAAAAGCGCAAGCCTTGCGTGAGCAGGGTGTATTGCCCGCTGTCTTGTATGGCAGAAAAGAGGAAGCTACTCCTATTTCCATCGACTATAAGGAATTCTTGAAAGTATTTGCGGCAGCAGGAGAATCAAGCGTGATCACCCTGGAGGGCGTGGGAGCTTCCAAAGAAGCACTCATTCATGCCGTCGACATGGACCCGGTTTCCAACCAGCCGATTCACGCGGATTTTTATGTCATTGAAAAAGGAAAGCCGGTTACCGTATCTGTACCACTTTCTTTCGAGGGAGTTTCTCCGGCCGTTAAAGACTTGGGTGGCGTGCTGGTGAAAGTGATGCACGAGCTTGAGATAGAAGTACTTCCAGCCGAACTGCCACATGCATTGGTAGTTGATATCAGCGCACTCAAAGAAATCGGCGATCAGATTATGGTTAAAGATCTCCCGCTTCCCAAAAGCGCCGCCCCGTCAGTGGAAGGAGACGAAGTGGTCGCCATGGTATCGGCAGTGGAAGAAGAAACAGCTGAAGCCGCACCAATGGATATTTCACAAATCGAGGTCCAAGAGCGCGGAAAGAAGGAAGAGCCGGCAGAAACGGAGTAGTTTCGTGATATACTGGCCCTATGCATAGGGCGATACAGCACACGCTCTGGTGTGCCGTTTTTATGCTTGCGGCAGTGGCACTTAGCGTACATGCCCAGCAAGCGGGTGGAACCGTTGATTCCTACAAAGCGCAACTGCAGCAGGAACTTAATCAGCTGGAAGCACAAATACAACAACAGCAGCAGATTCTGAATGACAAACAGAATCAGCAGCAGTCGCTTGAACGAGACATTGCAATTCTCAATGCACAGATTACTCAAGCACAACTTTCTATCAAGGCGCGTAACATCGTTATTGATCAATTGACCTCTGATATTAGCGACAAGAATCAGACGATCGGCACACTCAATGCGCAATTGCAGAGCGAACTCACGTCGCTGGGCGCTATTATGCGGGAAAAAGATCAGCTCGATACCGCACCGCTCATGGTGGCAGTACTTTCCTCGCAAGATCTCTCGAGCTTCTTTGCCGATCTCAGTCAGTTTGATGCGATTAACTCTGCCATACAGCAATCGTTCAATGATATTCAAAATACCAAGCAGGTAACGCAGCAGCAGGAGACTCTGTTACAACAGCAGAAAGATGAAGAAACCGCGCTCCTGCGCGCTCAGCAGCTTCAGCAGCAGCAAATACAACAACAGCAGCAGGAAAAAAATCAAATTCTTACGGAAACAAAAGGTCAGGAACGGGCATATGAAACACTAATTGCTCAAAACCAGAAAAGTGCCGCACAAATTCGTGCAGAACTTTTTCAACTGACCGGAACGAAAGCGATTCCGTTCGGACAAGCACTCCAGTATGCTGAACTTGCTGCACAAAAAACAGGTATTCGTCCAGCATTCTTACTAGGTATCATTGCCGAAGAAAGTAATCTGGGGGAAAACGTGGGAACAGGTACCTATACAGTGGACATGAGCCCCAAAAACATTCCTATATTCTTGGCGATTACCGCTAATCTCGGCCTTGATCCGAATTCCATGCCAGTATCAAAACGGCAGTGGTACGGCTGGGGAGGAGCCATGGGACCCGCCCAGTTTATTCCTTCCACCTGGGCTCTCTATGCCGGATATGAACCGCCTGATTGGCACTATGACGCATCGCAGGATCGCATCGGACCGCTCACTGGCGACACTCCTCCTAACCCTTGGAATCCTAAGGACGCGTTCATGGCAGCAGCGCTCTATCTCACTGATGACGGGGCGGCCGCTCAGACTCCCAATGCCGAATTTCGCGCGGCTATGTGCTATCTGGCGGGATGCGGCGGCGTGAACAATCCGAGCCTGGCTTTTTACGGCAATTCCGTAGCTGCGCTTGCGGCGCAGTTTCAACAGGAGATCAATGTCATCAACGGATCATAGGGGTTGCGGTATAAGGGTTTTGTGATATATTGCAGCGATGAAAACCGATATGCATCCTACCTATCACAAAAAGGCGAAAGTTACCTGTGTGTGCGGACATACGTTCACCACGGGTTCTACCATGCCGGAGATTTCCGTTGAAATCTGCAGCGCTTGCCACCCGTTCTATACCGGAAACGAAAAGATTTTGGATACTGCTGGTCGAGTAGAGCGATTCAAGGCACGTCGCGCTGCTGCAAAGAAGACAAAGTAGATGCAAGAAGCGGATCTCAGCCGCTATAAGGAAAATCCGAAGACCGCGTACTTGGCTGCGGAGTGGGAGCGCGTGCATGCAGAAGAGGGGGAAGTCGCCGAGCTTGCGCAAGGAGAGCTCGGTGCCTTGGCTGCGGAGGATCTGAACCGACTGCGCGAACAGAGAGAAGCGCTTGAAGCTGAAATGGAGAAAATCCATGCACAGGAGGCGAGTCAAGAAATCTTTCCCAATGAAGTGGTCCTGGAAGTGCGCGCGGGAGTGGGCGGCGAGGAAGCAGCGCTGTTTGCCTACGAGCTTGCGGAGATGTACCGGGCTTATGCGCTTTCGCGCGGATGGAGTATGCGCACTCTTTCAGAATCAAAAACAGACCTGAACGGCTACAAAGAAGCAGTGTTTGAAATAAAAGGAAAGGGAGCATATGAAGCGCTTCGCTTCGAGACGGGCGTGCATCGTATCCAGCGCGTGCCGGCAACTGAAAAATCAGGACGCATACATACCTCAACTGCCTCAGTCGCGATGCTGCCGATTCGCAAAAAGCATAAGGTTGAGATCAATCCGAATGATATTGAAATGGAATTTTCCCGCTCAGGAGGCGCTGGCGGACAGAACGTCAATAAAGTGGAGACTGCCGTGCGCCTTATTCATATCCCCACAGGACTAGACGCGCGCTCTCAAAGCGAACGTTCACAATTGGCAAACCGCGAGCGGGCAATGGAGGTGTTGCTTGCCAAAATAGAGGCGCTCCAGGAAGAACAGGAAGCGCAAAAGCATGCCGCAGAACGCAAAGAGCAGATCGGCACCGCGGACCGATCCGAGAAGATCCGTACCTATAACGTATTGCAGGATCGCGTGACAGATCACCGTATTAAAGAATCGTGGCACAACCTTCCGGCGATATTTGCCGGCAACCTCAATCCGCTCATTGAAGCGCTGCAGCATGCTCAAGAATCGGTTGCATAACACCATTTCTCGTGCTACATTAGACCGGTTCCTATGAGCAATAATCCTCTAATAGAAAAGCTTTTTTCCGTGGGAGCGCACTTTGGGTATGCGCCTTCTCGACGTCATCCATCTACGACACCCTACATTTTTGGTACGAAAGGAACGGTCGAGCTCTTTGATCTTGAGCAGACCGCCCGTTGTTTGACGGAAGCGCTCTCATTCGTGCAAAGTCTTGCCGGCGAGCGCAAAACAATTCTCTTTGTAAGCAGCAAGGCGGAAGCGCGCGATGTAGTCCGTCAGGAAGCGGATAAAATCGGCGCACCGTACGTAGCCTCCCGCTGGATCGGCGGTACCCTCACCAATTTTCCGGAAATCAAAAAGCGTCTCGCGCGTCTCGCGGAACTCACGGATATGCGTGAAAAGGGAGAATTGGCAGTACGCTTCACCAAGCGCGAGCGAGTGCTTATCGATCGAGAAATTGCGGATCTTGAACGCATGTTCGGCGGACTTCGCAGTCTGCAGAAACTGCCTGACGCGCTCTTTATCGTCGATCCGAAGCAAGAGCACATTGCGGTGGAAGAAGCGCTGAAGATGCACATTCCGGTCATTGCAGTGCTCAATAATGACTGCAATGCTGCAACGGTGACCTATCCTATTCCTGCAAACGATGCTTCCGTGCAGAGTTTGAGCTATTTGGTTGCGGAAGTGGCGAATACCTACACGAAGCACCAAGGAGTTCGTCCGGAGCAGCAGTAATTCTTATTTATACTTTCTTGCAATCTATGGAAATTACCACAGAGATGATTAAGCTATTGCGCGACAGCACCGGCGTATCGGTGATGGAGTGCAAAAAAGCGCTTGAAGCGGCAGGAGGCGATATGGACAAGGCCCGTGCAGTGCTGAGCGAGCGTGCAGCAGTCGTGCTCAGCAAAAAAGCCGATCGCGCGTTGCAGGCCGGCACCGTCGGTGCGTATGTACACGCCACCGGGCAAGTAGGTGCTCTGGTGCTCCTCCTGTGCGAGACGGATTTCGTATCAAAAAATGAGGGATTCACTCTATTGGCCCGTGACATCGCTATGCATGCTGCTGCCATGCGCCCCGAGAACACAGAAGCGCTTCTGGCACAGTCCTTTATCAAAGACGAAGGAAAAACCATTGCAGATCTTATCGCAGATGGCACGCAGAAGTTCGGGGAGCGCATTATGTTGGAATCATTTTCGGTCTTTTCTGTTCAGTAAAAAGTACAGTACAATATTCTTATGGTGCTCGTGTTAGCCTTTATACTCTACGGTTCAATCCTTGGAATGCTCGCACTCATCGTCATTAAACGATGGGAGCTTAAAACAGGCAGAAAGCTTTTTGCTTCTTCGCTGCGCCCGCCCGTTGCACATAGCTCACATAAAGCAGCGGTATGGATAAAAGGACTGCCGCAGCTGTGTTTGCACTATATTGCAAAAGAAGGACCGGCACTGCGTGAATGGCTGCGCCACACGCTCGCGCAAGCGCTTCTGTGGACCGAGCGCACTCTTGAGCAGGCGCTGCACACGCTGCA
>JAKAIP010000068.1 GCA_021825025.1 bacterium | reverse complement strand
GAATTATTTTTTATCAGTATCTTGGTGGTAACGGGCGCTGCCCATACTCTTGCTGCCGGAGAATCTGTCTCCATACAAAACGTGTACCCGACTGGTGCCATTACGCCAGGAAGTACCGTGACGTTCTCTGCGGCCCCGACCGGATTCATCGACCCGCAATTCGCCCTAAGCGATTCCTTCAGTGCTTCTGGGATGACACAGGGCACCATCGATAAGGCAGGTTTTTTTAGTTGGACGCCAAGTGTCTACGATGCTGGTCGACATACAATCACCGTCACCGTGACTGACAGCGCGAACCACAGTGCTTCCTCAACTGTCAGTATTCTCGTGGCAAGTACCAATGTTTTAGTCACCAACGTCTCCCCGGGAGTCGTGGTAGCGCTACATCGCCCGTTTACGTTCACCATGACTGCTCCGGGATTCATCGCACCAACCTACGCAGTGTACGATTCATACGGAGCAGGAACACTGAGCAGTAACAGCACGGTAAGCTCTCTTGGCGTGTTTACCTGGACACCAACGACTCTTGATGATCTTGGTACGCACCTCCTCTCGGTTCGAGCTTCAGATCTGTACGGGCATAGTGCCGAGACGACACAGTCAGTCACGGTCATTAATCCAAGCGTAACTGTCCCGTCACTCACTCCAGGTGGCAGCGCAGGCGTTGGTTCAGATATTTCTTTCATCGCTCGTGCACATGGTCTCGCGACGCCCACCTACAGTATCAGTGACGCCTTCTTCGGTACCAGCACCGTGACAACAGCGAACCTGACGAGCACCACCGGAGTGTTTTCGTGGCAGCCAACCACTTCTGATATCGGCCTGCACACCCTCACCGTGACGGCGGCAGACACGGCTGGCAATGCAGCTTCGACAACCGTAACTCTGCTTATTACGACCGCTCCTGCAACACATACCTCTGCTCCTGCGGCGACAGCCGTAGTCACCGGTGTCATCGTTCCTTCATCCGGCACCGCCTCTTCACATATATTTACGACCAGTATGTGGATCGGATCACACGGCGCGGAGGTACTTGCTCTCCAGAAGTATCTCACCTCGCTCGGTTTCTATAGTGGGCCGGAGACCGGATATTTCGGCCCGCTCACGTCAGCGGGAGTAAAGAATTTCCAAGGTGCTCACGGAATCTCGCGAGTCGGGTATGTTGAACCACTCACCCGCAAGGCCCTCAACGGAAACTAAGCAGAAAAGAATAGCGAAGCCGTACCCAAGCTTAGGCTCGGGGCGTTTTCGGATGCGCAAGCATTCGCGCATACTGCAGAATCACATAGAAAATAGCTGTCGCGACAATAAAGAAGGCATTTGCTGCTCCAAAGGAGAGTGGCGACATCCAGCCAGTGGTAAGGTAGGCGAGAAACCACCAGGTGGTAAATAGAATTGCTGAACCGAGAGCAAAGGAGACATGCTTCCGCGAAAGCGCCCACGAGACGTACACCGTGACTCCTGCAAGGAACATTAGTGTCCAATATTCCGGGGTGAGTGCGGGTTGTGCGGGAGTACGGGCAAGATACGCTGCGACAACCAACATATACGAGGCGACCAGCAAGAGCGTCATACCAAAACGAAGTCCGTGGGCAATGGCACGAAGGTGCCGATGCTCAGCCTGGTCTATCTTCCCATCGCGCAGTGCTCGCACATACGCCAATTCACCCCATACGGTTGCGCCGGCACCGATGAAGGCTCCGAGCACTTGGCAAAAGATGATGAGCGAGATGGCAGCGACCATAGATGCTTATTTCTGCATCAATGCGGCTAATTCAACTCGATATTTTTTCATAACTTCCATTGACGCTTTCATTTCGCTTTCGCCGCCTTTCTTTCGTCGTTCGATCTCCTCGCCGATGTTCTTAAAAAGTTCAGGATTCTTCGAAATCAGTGCGGTCATCTGCTCGCGCTGCGCCTCGGGCATATCCTTTAGCTTCCATTTTGCGTATTGGTTGAGAAGAAAACTTTGTACCGACATATGTGCAGATTATACCAGATTCGGTCGTTGGCGCTTCCCTCGAATAGTTCGTGTCGTGAAGTAGAGTGCTACGAGTGAGAGGAGCGCAAGAGCCTCGATGTAGATGAACGAGATATCAAAAATACTAAACCCTTCTCGGTAGTGTTCGACGGCCGTCGTACCAAAAACAAGCGTTCCGATAACCGCAATAGCCGCATTGAGCCAATGGATACCCGACTGATCTGGGTTCGTGATACCTGCTGCGACCACGAGCAGGATCGCACTCGCGACCGCACCGAATGTTGAGAGTGGGAGGTCGGCACCGGTCGACTGCGCAACAATAAGCACCAGTGCGCCGATAAAGAAGATCGTGCGTACCTCATCGCCATGGTAGTGCAGCACCCGTTTGCGTTGAGGAGTAGTCGTTTCCGAGTCGCCTTCAAACATCATGCATCTAGTATACGCTTTCTCTGAAGGATGCAACCCCTACAGGAGAACAGTTACCTGATTATGTGAGACTTCGATGACGCCACTGTGCGGAATAGCAAAGGTGGAAGTCGTCGCATCTGCAGCTTTCACGCGGACTTCTCCGGACGCCAACTCAGAGACGAACGCCTCATGATCAGCGAGAATTTGAAACATACCCTTCTTCCCCGGTGCGGCTACCGAGACAGCTTCTCCGTCGTAGAGATTTTCTCCAACCCGCGCAATAGTGAGATGAAAACTCTTCATTATGCTATTAGCCAACCTGATCGATACTCCCCTTCATATAGAAGGCTTGTTCTGGCTTATCGTCATGCTTCCCTTCGGCAATTTCTTTGAACCCGCGGACAGTCTCTTCGCGCGACACATACTGACCAGAGATGCCGGTAAACGGTTCTCCCACGAAGAACGGCTGCGAAAGGAAACGTTCAATCTTACGAGCGCGAGTGACCGAGAGACGATCTTCTTCTGAAAGTTCCTCCATACCGAGAATGGAGATGATATCTTGCAGATCTTTGTAGCGCTGCAGCACTTGCTTCACTGTATTTGCGACGCGGTAGTGTTCCTCTCCAACAATCTCAGGTGTCAGTGCTGCCGATGACGATTCGAGAGGATCAATCGCGGGATAAATACCGAGCGAGGCGAGTGCGCGAGACAGCACGACTGTACCATCAAGGTGGGCAAACGTGGTGGCTGGCGCCGGGTCGGTAAGGTCATCTGCGGGCACATACACGGCCTGCACGGACGTAATAGAACCCTTCTTCGTCGACGTAATCCGCTCCTGGAGTTTCCCCATTTCCTCGGCAAGAGTTGGCTGGTATCCCACGGCACTTGGCACACGACCAAGAAGCGAAGAGACCTCTGAACCAGCCTGAATAAAACGGAAGACGTTATCCATAAAGAAGAGCACGTCCTTGCCTCCTTCGTCGCGGAAATATTCTGCCTGTGTGAGACCAGAGAGGGCGACGCGGGCACGGGCCCCTGGCACCTCGTTCATCTGCCCGAAAACAAGTGCCGTTTTTGCGAGCACGCCCGATTCTTCCATTTCGTGATAGAGATCATTTCCTTCACGCACTCGCTCACCAACGCCGGCAAACACTGAGTAGCCGCCGTGTTCGGTAGCAACGTTGCGAATAAGCTCCTGAATCAGCACGGTCTTGCCGACGCCGGCACCACCGAAAAGACCCACCTTCCCTCCTTTCAAGAAAGGAATGATGAGGTCAATAGCTTTGATGCCTGTTTCAAACACTTCGGCTTTTGTCGTCTGTTCGTCAAAACGTGGCGGCGCGCGATGAATCGGTAGGCGCGGCACACTTGGTGCAAGAGAACCCTTGCCGTCGACTGGTTCACCAAGCACATTGAAAAGACGGCCGAGCGTTGCTTCACCGACCGGCACCGAGATCGGCGCGCCCGTTGCCTCAACTTCTTCGCCTCGAGCAAGTCCCGCTGTCTCGTTCATAGAAATAGCCCGGACACGATCAAGTCCAAGATGCGACGAAACTTCCAGCGTCAAATGTCCATGCACGGCATTCTTCGCGACAATAAGCGCATCGCCGATAGCTGGGCGCGAAGCTTTCCCTTCTGGGAAATGCACGTCCACGACGGGTCCGATGATTTCTGTGATGATTCCTTTTTTCATATGTGTACGCTTATGTTGCTAATGCCTCGCGCCCGCTGATAATTTCTGACACCTCCCGAGTAATACCCGCCTGACGAATTTTATTAAAGAGTCGGGTAAGATCCTGGACAACTTCTTTCGATTTTTCGCTCGCATTTTTCATTGCGACCATGCGGGCCGAGTGTTCCGAAGCTTTCGCCTCAAGGAAAAGATGATAGAGCGACACCGAGACAAGACGAGGGACGAGGTACTCGAGCACATCATTCCCGTCTGCTTCAACTGTGTAGGCAGTTGGCGCGGCAATTGCAGAAAGTTCGCTCCACTTCCCTTTCGCCGGCACGATATCTTTTACCAATTGTTCGATATCCGACAGAGCGAGCGGGAGAAGGCGGCGCACTGACGGGAGCTGCTCAAAAGTGGATTTAAAATTACTATACGCTACCACCACCGCATCGTAGACTCCCTCGGTAAAGCCGCGCGAGAGCTCGTGCGCGAGTTCCTCCATAAGCGAGAGCTCTATCGTGTCCTTCTTATTCTCATACGCGCGTGCAATCGTGTATCCGCGACGAGCAAAGTACTCTTCGCCCTTCTTCCCATAGGCATACACGGTGACATCGGTATGCGCGTACGACTGCATCGCCTCCTCGGCTTTCTTAATAACACTGCTGTTCAGTGCGCCGGCAAGACCCTTATCACTCGTGAGGAGCACCAGCGCCACCTTCTGCACCGGTCGGGCTGTCATAAGCGGATGACGAGCGAGATCAGCGGTGCCTGAGAGCCGTGCCAGAATCGAGAGCGCGGCTCGGGCATACGGACGACCAGCGAGTGCCGCTGTCTGGGTCTTCCGCATTTTTACCGCCGAAACCGCTTCCATCGCGCGGGTCACCTTGTGCGTGCGCTCGGTAGCTTTTATTTTTGTTTTAATATCCTTCAAAGCCATACTTATGCCGTAGTTGTTGTGT
>JAKAIP010000067.1 GCA_021825025.1 bacterium | reverse complement strand
TGCACTATTCGGATGGGACAAGCCGAAGATCATGATTCACGGTCACTCACACAACTATCGGCCATTGATGACGACGTACGAGACGACAGGGCAACTACTTATCAACGTGAGTGTCGAGAACATCGAGTATACGCCGATACCCGAGACACGAATTTCGGAATTCATCAAACAACACGAGGACTACTTAAAGGGTGACCTATGATGTCTGTACTGAATAAAGGCAACGTGCCGGTCAAGATCTGGTCACCGATCGAGGAAGTCGAGAGCGGTGCCCTCGATCAGTTGACCAACATTGCGAACCTCCCGTGCGTCTTCAAGCATGTGGCGGTGATGCCGGACGTGCACCTAGGGAAAGGCGCGACGGTGGGCTCCGTCATTGCGACCAAGGCAGCGATCATTCCGGCTGCGGTCGGTGTAGACATCGGCTGCGGGATGATGGCCGCGCTCCTTCCTTTGAAGGCGAATCAACTCCCTGATTCACTGAGTGGGATTCGGTCGGACATCGAAGGAAGGATCCCCGTTGGGCATAATTCCAGGCAGGATACCGAGCATATCAGTACGGATGTGTTTCAGGAGTTGTTCTACAACTTCGATTACCTTCATCAGTCAGTATGGGATCTGTGTGACAAAGCACAACGGCAGCTTGGAACGCTTGGAGGCGGGAACCACTTCATCGAACTCTGCCTCGATGAATTCGAGAATGTGTGGGTCATGCTGCACTCTGGTTCTCGTAACATTGGGAAATCGTTAGCGGAAGCACATATCGATACCGCTAAGGACCTCATGCGTAAGTATTTTATGAATCTCGCAGATCCAGACTTGGCGTATCTGGTCGAGGGGACACCGGAGTTTGAGAAGTACTGGAAGGACTTACAGTGGGCACAGCGGTACGCGGAACTCAATCGTGTCTTCATGATGGCAGATGTGCTGAATGTACTACGTACGTCGTTGAAGTTGGATCTGCCCGTATCAACTATCGTGAACTGCCATCATAACTATGCAGAAAGGGAACATCATTATGGCTCGAACGTCATCGTTACGCGGAAAGGGGCGGTCAGAGCGCGTCGTGGCGATCTTGGAATCATCCCTGGATCAATGGGAACGCGATCGTACATTGTTAGAGGTCTTGGGAATGAAGACTCATTCTGCTCATGCTCTCACGGCGCAGGAAGACGTATGTCTCGTGGTAAAGCCAAAGCAAACTTTACCCAAGCAGACCTTGAAGCGCAGACGGCGGGGGTCGAGTGCCGAAAAGATACCGGTGTACTCGATGAGATCCCAGGAGCCTATAAAGACATTGATCGTGTGATGGAGAATCAGAAGGACTTGGTCGAAATTGTTGCAACACTCAAACAAGTGCTTTGCGTGAAAGGGTAATATCATGGACAAACTCATTGACAACAGGGTGATCGTGGTTGCAGTTGAGCACGTGGAGAAACATCCGAACGCCGATCGGCTCGATATCGTTCGGTTTGCCGGTTGGCACATCGTGACACAACACGGAAACTTTTCGAGTGGGGACAGAGCCGTGTACCTCCCGATCGATTCGGTGCTGCCTCCTGAGTTGGAACTTGAGTTGTTCCCACCAGACAGCAAGATCAAGCTGACGAAGAGCCGGATCAAGACGATTAAGATCAGAGGCGCGATCAGTCAAGGGATGTTACTTCCCGCTAATGATCCGTCGATCGTGTCGCGCTGCGGTCAAGTGTTTCTTGGTGACGACCTCACCGATAAATTAGGTGTGACTAAGTACGAACCGCCGGTCGAGCAAACCCCATTACGTATGGGCGTCGCCAAGGCGAGAAAGAAACATCCGTACTTCCCTGAGTACGCGAAGATCCCACACCTGAAGAACTACCCTGACCTGTTCCAAGAGGGTGAGCAAGTTGTGGTGACCGAAAAGATCCACGGCACGAACTTCAGAGCCGGATGGGTGCCGGTCAACCTCGACACCGTGTGGAAGAAACTGAAGTACTTCGCGTTGTCCCTCGTTGGCCGTGCGACACGGTGGGAGTTTGTGTTCGGTTCGCACCATGTGAACATTGCGGACAAGGGCTATGAAGGCGCGTTTTATCCGAAGAATGTCTACGAGGAAGCGGTTGAGAACTACGGTCTCAGGCATAAGATCCCGATGGGCTTCGTGATCTACGGTGAGATCTATGGGTCTGGGATTCAGAGCGGCTACGAATACGGTCTTGAGCCGGAAGAGCACCGCTTGGCGATCTTTGATGTGTTGGTAACGAACGATCGAGGCGATCAGAGCTACCTCGATTGGGCTGGTGTGAAGCATCTCGGAGAGACGCTACAGCTCCCCTTGGTGCCGACGATCTACGAGGGTACGTATAAGCCCGAGCTGATCGATCAGTGGATCCAAGGACCGTCGCTTGTCAGTGCAAAGCAGAAGCACCGTGAAGGTTTTGTGATGAAGCCGGTTCTCGAAACAACCTGCTGGATGGGCCGGAAGTTCTTGAGGGCGATCAACCCCGAGTACTTACTTCGAGTCGAGAGCGAGTGGCACTGATGGACGCGCCGGTCGCCACCTGCCCCTCATGCGGGAAACTCGGCTATGAGTGGAGGCCGGTGGAAAACGTCGGATGGTGTTACCTGTGTGGGTTCTTTACGTTCTATAGTTCGGTCGAAGCGTTTGTAGACCGAAAGGTTGATGATGGCTCTAAGTAAAGAGTACATTGCCGGTCTGTTTGATGGGGAAGGCTCAGTAGGACTGTACAGAGACAAGAGGACGGTCGGAGTGTACAAGCCGTCCTTACGCATTGAACTTCGAGACGAGGTCGGCACCGTCCGACTCTTGGGGGACCTATGCGAAGAGTATGGAGTCAAGCTCAGTCGCTCGAAGCGTGGCACGTGTGTTTTTTCCGTGTACCGAGAAGAGGCATTGAAAGCATTCATTGGAGATATCTTACCCTTTACTCGATTGAAGACGGCGCAGTTGGTTCTGTTGGATGCGTGGCTAGAGACAAAAACATTTGGGTATCGGTTCCATCAACTACTCAAAAATCACAAACAACGGAGGATCAAATGAGTCAGCAGGGAACACGTTCACAATTCGGATCATGGCTCACGGAGAAGAAGCACTTGACGCACACCGCCTACGCAAAGCTGGCGGTTCCGGCAAAGGCGGCTATCTACGACGAGTACCGAAAATCACAGAGGAAGGGGGTCGCTGTCCATGCCGAAAGCAAAGAGCAAAAAGAAGGGTAAGTAATCGACCGTAGGGCCGAGACGGAGGTAGCGTCCTTGGTAAGATCGGCTCCCATTTCTTAACCGACGCCCTACACCGAAACAGGAGACACGAAACATGAAGCCCTGGATTCATGCCGAGAACAGCGCAAAGAAGTTTGGAGGAGTCCCCGAGGACTACCTCAAGATCCATGATTGGTTCGATCAGACCAAGGCACACTTTCCCGATATGCGTCATCGAGCGATTCTTCATTCGAGCTTCGGGATCTTCCTATGTGAACAAGTCTTCGGGACTCGTTTGACACGTGACTCCGACCTCAAGCATGTGCAGGTCCGAGACATCGCGGAGCATCATGTCATCGAAGACATGGGGTTCATCCCGACGATTCAAGACTACCTAAAGGATCTGCCGTTCTACGACTGGCTTGGTGGGAAGCCGAAGAAGAAACAACGTCTGAAGCTCGACGACCTCGATCAGTTCGTGCCTAAGGAAGTTCCATCGGTCCCGCTTCGTGATGAAGGCCCGAGTGACTGGCCCCCTGGTATACGTGTTGTTGATTAGGTAGATATGGGATCGTATCTCATTCATGAAGCGTTCGAGCGTCTCAAGGCTATTCACCGTGAAAGGGAGGAACGAATGGCGACGAAAGCAGAGAAAGCCCTTCTGACGAGGAAGGCATGGGTGCTGCAAGAGATCGGTTGGGAGTACAACGACGAGCACTACTACCGAGGAAACTCTGAAGGCGGGACGGC
This sequence comes from bacterium, assembly GCA_021825025.1. The sequence continues at coordinate 1,084 of JAKAIP010000067.1, read as the reverse complement.
ACAGAAAGTCTACTTCGATCATGCGAAGGCCCTCGTTGAGTGTGCGCGTCTGAACCAGGAGAGGTCGAAAGAAGAGAGTGAGTCGAAGTATCCGATGGAAGGTAGTGACGGCTACCCCATCAAAGAGTTTTACGAACTAGTTGAAGTGGAGGTCGCATAATGGAACCGAATACAGACATTCAAATCCCCGCACCGATTCAGCGTGTGCTCGACAAGACACGAGAACTGCAACAAGAGATCAAGGAAGTCGGCCAGGGCTCTATCAAGGAATTGTTCGAGACAATTTTCAAACAGGCTCCCTCTGTGACGGCTGTTCGTTGGACGCAGTACACCCCGCACTTCAACGATGGTGAGCCGTGCGTGTTCAATGTTCACGAGCCTGAAGTGCAATTTGCTGAGGGGACTTTCTTAGCGCAGAAGCATGAGGAAGGCCGGTCCTACCCAGAGCAGGATGAGTACGCGGATGGTGAGGAGTACTACGATACGTGGACGTTCCGAGTGCAGCAAAAAGCTGTGGCGGACCTTGTCAATGGGGCATATACCGTCTTCCAAGAAATTGACCAGACTATGCAAGCCATCTTTGGTGATGGTGTGCAAGTGACGGTGACGCGAGAGGGTGAGATCGAGATCGACGACTACGATCACGACTAAAACGCCCCAACTGTGACAGAATTGTATCGAGGAAGGTGTGCCCTAAAAAGCACACCTTCAGTGTTTTCAAGGGTTTACATTCGTTTGGTTTAGGCACACCGTTTGCTTTATAGACAAGTGTTGTGCGATTGAGTGATACAAACAATATCATCTAACAAACCAAATGGAGGTCATCATGCGAAACGTAGTACCGATGAAGTCAGTCACGACGGAAGTTGCTCAGAGCGGAGTATCGCCCCTTGGAGCCTTGAAGAATATTGCTCCTTCGGTGTTCTCCCTGACCTCGTCGCCTATCGTTTCTGAAAACTACCGACATATCACAACCTCAGACGTTGTCCAGCACTTGATGCTTCAAGGCTGGCAGCTCGACAAGGCCGGTGAGTCACGGATTACAAAAGCCAAGCGCGAAGCTGGCCTCGCCCCCTATGTGGCA
>JAKAIP010000066.1 GCA_021825025.1 bacterium | reverse complement strand
TCCTTCAGAACTGGAAGAGTATCGCCAGCTGGTGGCGATATTGTGCAAAACTCTCAAGCGGTGATATAATAAATGCATGGAAACATTTATCAGCGGAAAGTTAGTAAAATTTGACTTGGAAGACCGCATGCTTCTTATGTCGAGAAGCTGGTTTGTCCGGCAAGGATACGTGATGGGATCGTGGAACGCCAGTCTTGCTCGCTTGATAACCGGAGCGCTCCCAGGAATGATTGTGGATCATATCAATGGCGATACGCTTGATAATCGAAGAGCCAATCTTCGCGTGTGCACCATGGCCCAGAACGTGCGCAATCGGAAAAAGCCGCGCACCAACACGTCTGGGTACAAAGGGGTGCACTGGATGCCCCGGCACAAAAAATGGATGGCAAAGATTACTTGTGCTGGAAAACATATTTTCCTTGGGTTATTCGATGATCCTGCTGAAGCTCATGCTGCTTATTGCGCGGCCGCCAAGAAGTATCACGGAGATTTTGCAAGATTCGATTAACATGATATAATGAAAGAGGATAAAATCCAAAGGAGGGTAAAATCATCTTTCCGGAAACCTATCTGTATAAGCAGTACGCTGTCACCGACACTACTGCCGAGTATGTTCGCCGGGCCGCGATTGACAAGTATTCCCCGTCGACTGCCACCACCGCTGGTGCGCCCCCAACCTACAAGGAAACCTTCAATCGTTTCACCCCGCGCGGCATTAAGCCCTGAAGGAGAGGAAAATGAGAGACTTTATTGTGAACGTCAAAGACTTTTGGAAGCATCTTTTCACTGATGCTGCGGGTCGTACCGATCCCAAGCTGATCGTTGCGTATTCGTTTCTCGTTTTCGCATTTCAGCAAAGCACGGCAGAAATGTTCCTGGCATCGGCCGGGATTGCCGTGTTACTTTTGTTTGGTGTTTCGATCTTCGACCACAAGATCGACATGAAAGTCATCGCCGCGCAAGAAGCGGAAGAAGCTGGCGTTGAGCCCCAAACCGAGTCGCATACCATTGGATTCGTCACGGACGAAGACGATGATGACGATAAGGGTAGCTGAAGGACGACGCGTCGTGGATCAGCACTGGCCAGGAGGTTCGCTTCCTGGCCTTTATTTTTATGCCACGCGATGATAGAATTATTGAAGAGGTAACGAAATGCCAAATCCCTGGAACGATAAGAAAGGAAACCGTGGATCGCTGGTCATCGGTCCGTTGGTGAAGGGCGAGCGGCACGAGATAAGCTCGACCGATATCCAGCCTGACGAATGGCTGAACTTGCGGAATGTGACCCCGACGAAGCGCGGTTTGCGCCGTGAGAGCGCCACGGAAAACGCCAACTCCAGCGGAACCAATACCATCGCCGGGGCAGTTCAAGCGTTTCAGAGGCTCGACCAAGTTCGCAATTATGCATCACTTGGGAATGCTGCCGGGTACGCCATGCCGAGCGCCAGGAGCGGCTTCCTTGCGTCGCAGTTCGCATGGTCGAGCATGGGCAGCACTACCGGTCGGAACATCGTCATAACCATCGCAGCTGACACGTTGAGCGCTACTATTGCGGGAACTTACATCACCGGCGGCGTGACACATAACTATCAGTTTGATGGAACGTTCATGCTTGAAGTTGGAGATCGTTTGTTCGATCCGTTGAATCCGAGCAACACTTCGCTGATTGCTTCTGTTACCTCTGGAACATTGACTTTCGCTGCGTCAGAACACGCAGTTCCGTCAACTTGTACTACGCTCAACATTTTGTACAAATGGCAGAGTCAAGGTTATCCTGCTTCGCTTGGTTATTTTGTCGATGTGATTCAAATTGGTGCTGTTACGGATACTGGACGAACTCCCGCTACTCTTGATCCGGTCACTATCCCAGCTCCGGCGCTCATCACTACCTCTTTGGGCCGGCCGATCGAAGTTAGCGTTGCGATTGGCGGAAAAACCAAACTCAACAACGCGGAAGGATTCGAAGGTTTGCTTTCGCTTCGTGACGACGGGGCGAATGGCTTCAGCCACTATCCCGTTGATAGCGACACGGTTGTCAAAGCAATTTCTGCGCGCACCGGTGAGATGTTCCGCGGGTTCTTGTACCTCGCAAATACCCGGGAACTCGCTGCGGTCGTCGCTGCGACGGTTGACTGGGTTGACGTGGCGTATGGCGGCGGAGTTTTCGTGGCGATTTGCGGAAGCGGAAACGTTGCGGGATATAGTGCAGCTGGCACGACTTGGGTAAAGACTACGCTTCCTGCGTCGCGAACTTGGGCGAAAGTGTGTTATAGCACGTATCTCGGTAAGTTCATTGCCGTTGCCAGTAACAGCACAGTCGGTGCTCAGTCGACCGATGGTATCACATGGACAAGCTTCACACTTCCCGCAGCGAGCGCATGGACCGACGTTGTTAGCTTCGAAAAACTTCGAATAGTCGTTGCATTCGAAAACAGCTCCACGAGCGCTTATCACTCGGCTGATCTTATCACATGGACATCGTTTACCATGCCCGGCTCGGCTCACAAGTGCTCTGCTACACTTGGCTCAACTGCTGCGCTCGTTACGATGGGCAGTTCCGCTACTGGAGATTTGCTGCGCTATTCCACTCTGCCTGGAAGCGCTGGGACGATTCTCGGTTATGACAACTACGCCAAAGCTGGTATTGCGTATGATTCTTCGGCTGCGAGATTTGTTTCGGCAGCATTAGAAGTTTCTACGGGCATCTTGAGAATATACTATAGCTCAACTGGAGCGAGCTGGACCCTGTTGTCGTCTATGACTCCGGATACTGATATTACTACGTGTAATTTGTATGTTTCCTATAACGCGACATACAACACAATCACTATCCATGTGGCGTCGTTGGACGCTAAGCTTAGATCTTACGTGTCAACTGATTCTGGCGTTACCTGGACTACTAAAATTTCCGCGTCATCGATTATAAGCGCAACAAGAATGGCTATAAGTACAACGGGAGTTATGGTGTTCGCTACATCGAGCGGTACTGGAAGTTATGCTACGCGATCTTCCGCGGATGGTGGGGTTAACTGGACTACCACGGCGCAGACTTACTATCTGTACGATATAATATACGACTCGACGAACAATCGGTTTATTGCTGGAACTGGAAATAGCGGATCGATCACTACTTCGGCTGATGGTACGACTTGGAATGTTCCAACAGCTATCGATGGAGCGTCTGTTTTGCCGGTTCACAGCCTCGCCTGGAACACCAAGCTTGGAATGCTTATCATGTTCCGCGATGACTCAAGCTCATCCCCCGGTGCTAAGCTTTATCGTTCGACCGATCTGGCGGCGTTCACTGGCGGAAGCACATACTATTCTCCAAAGATCTGCGTGTATAATTCGATGGCTGAGCTGTTCGAGTTTGTCGACGGAGTCGGAGAATCGCGCTTCAGCTACGACGGAGCTACGTATTCGTCTTCTGGCCCGATGAGCAGTTCCAACATTAGCAGCGTAGCGTTTGCAACGAATTCTGCAAAAGGTGTCTGTGGGTTCACTTACGCTGCCAGGACCATCTTGTATATCAACGTAGTGCTTTCGGGAACCGCTATTACGCTGGCAGCAAATCGCGATTGGCGAGATGTCGCGTGGAGCACTGATCTTTCGATCTTCGCTGCCGTCGCATACGGCACCGATAAGGGGCAGAGCAGTACGGATGGTGTAACTTGGACCGAGCGAACCATGCCGAGCAACTCGAACTGGGTTTCGGTCGACTCGTCGACCAAGACTCAAAAGTTTGTCGCTGTTGCGCTTGGCGGAACCGCGGCGGGAAGCTCGACCAATGGAACCAGCTGGACCGCGCGAACTCTTCCAAGTAGCTTCAATTGGCGGGCAGTCGCGTCAGGCGATGCCGATACGATCTATATAGCTGTGGCAAACTCTGCCGCAACTGGGGCGAAATCGACCGACGGAACGACTTGGGCGGCGCAAACTCTGTTCGATACCTCGCTATGGGCTCAATACGGCACGCGCATACGCTGGAGCTTGGGAAGCGATCCCAGAAACTTCACTAACGTTTTGAACTATCTGGATTTGCCGGAGCAGAACTCGCAGATTATAAAGCTTCTGAGTGACGGACAGCGCTTGATGGCATACTTGAGCAACACGATCTACTACGCTGTGGCCACCGGTGACGCGAATCTTCCGTTCACCTTCTTGAAGCTGGAAACTGGCGGGATCGGATTGGCAGCACAGCTCGGGATCTGCCGGGTGAAGGATGCGCACATTTTCGTCGGCCGCAACAACGTGTATGCGATCAGCAACTTGCAGATCGTTGCGATTGGCGATCCGATTGTTGACGTGACGATCCGAAAGCTTCAGAACACGGTCATCACCCAGTGTTACTACAACGAAGCGAGAAACTGCGTGGTGTTCGGTTTCGCCGTTGCAAGCCCAACGTATATCGACGAGATCTGGATTTTGAATCTTGACACCAAATCGTGGAGCTGTTTGGCGAAGGGCTTGAGCCTCACCACACTCAGCGGATATTACGCGCTCGATACCGATGGAACCTGGAAGATGCGCAATTTCACGATCGATTCCAGCGGTGTTGCGGAACTTCAAAGTTCGGAGCTGACGGTGAACGCTGATAGTACGATCCTGGAAACCGGAGATTTGAGCTTCGAAAACTCGGACAACGTCACGGAGTACTTCCGCTTGAAGCTGAACATCGACGAGAACGAGTTCGGTGCAACTCGCGTTGCGAGTATCACTTTCGCGGTGGCGTACAGCACCGACTTTGGCAAGACATATAAGCAAATCCCTGGCGTGCTGCGCATCCCGGTGGGCCAGCAAGAGGGCTACATCAATTTCCGTGCCATGTCGAACTATATCCGGTTCCGCTTAACCTCTACCTCAAGCGTTGCACCTTACACCATAACGAGCTATACTATAGATATGAAGCTTATGGCACCCAGTCAGAATCTTCGTCTTTCGGGAGGACAATTATAATGCCAATACCCATCATTCCGATCATCGCTGGCGTCGCGTCGCTGCTTGGCATGGGTGCGAACGCAATAGGAAATGCGCAGAATCAGAAG
>JAKAIP010000065.1 GCA_021825025.1 bacterium | reverse complement strand
CATTACCGTCTCAAGAGCGGTTTCAAAGCTTACCGCCGAAACCCCTGAGACCTTGAGTTGTTCCTGCAACCGCAGCCCTTCGGCCCTAATTTTGATGATCTGCTCCTCGTATGCGCGCACGAGTGACTCGTCCATTGCTCGCACCACCCGGCCGGAGAGCACATCTACCTGCCTCCTAGTCTCTTCGATCTTCTTCTCAACTTCATGCCTGCGACGATCCACAGTGCTCAAACGCTTGTTCCAGGCGTCTAGCACGATTGCGCGCGTCAGCTCGAGCAGTTCTGGACGCGGCACGGCAGATCGCAGCAGGGCCTCAAATTCCTTATCTACGAAGTCGCCACTAACGCTCTTGTTGTAGCGAACGCACGATGGCGTCTTGCAGCGGTAAAAGCGGTACATTTTGCTTCGTCCTCTGCTCCAGCTTCCAGTCATAGTCTGATTGCAGAACGGGCAGGTCAGCAGCCCTCGCAGTGCGAAGTCTAGTCGGTCGCTCACACGTGTGCGCATCTTACATTTTCCATCAAGTTTCTCCTGTACTTTCTCAAATATCTCAAAACTCACCAGACCTTCGTGCTGACCTTTTCTTCGTGACACTTCCCATTCCTCTCGCTCTACGTATCCCGCGTACACGACGCGTCGCAGAAGCCGCCTTACACCTTCCACGTACACCGGGCGACCATTGTTGTAATTCGATTCGCGCAGGAACCGCATCACATCCGCCTGGGTCATGAAGCGATCCGAGGCAAAGCCCTCGAACGCCTCGCGAATCAGGCCTGCTTGCGGTTCTGCAGGTTTCAGAAGTTTGCCGTGCATTGGGTCCTTTGCTTGCACATAGCCCGGCGGCGGATAGAAGGGCCAATACCCTTTCTCGAGACGCGCCTTTTGCTTTTGGATGACTTGGCGTCGATTTTGCTTGCGCTCGAGTTGCGCTGCACCCATGAGCACGGTCTCGACGAATTCTGCTTCGTCAGAGTCCTCAAGAGAGATATTCGGGCTTTCGAGCTTTGCTCCTCGAGCCTTGAATGCCTGCCTCAGCTTGAGGTAGAACATTGTGTCTCGTGCCAGTCTTTTTAGATCATCGAAGATGACCACATAGGTTCGGTGTGGGTACTTATCAAGATGAGTGAGCAAGGCAGACATGCCCGGCCGTTCCATAAAGTCACCGCCTCCGGTGAAGCTGTCTTTGAACACATCCTCTACCTCATACCCGTGGGTTCTGGCGTACTCGCGGCAACGATGCTCCTGACTATCCAGTCCGTGCCCTTCGGTTTTTTGCTTCTCTGATGAAACGCGACAATAGATCAGCGCTCTGATCTCTGTTCCGCGTCTGTCGTCCGTGACCTTCCGCATACCTGCGCCAAGGGCTGGCAACACACAAACGTACCGGTATCGGTCATATAGTCCAGCGTGTTTTCCACCAATACGTAAAGCAGCTCTCTAACGCGTGCTATTTCAGCGTCCGAGAGGCTTGTTGAACCGAGGTGTGATTTGCATTCTTCAATCGTGAGCATGATGCCCGCCTTCTGTTGGATAGGTGCAGTCGCAGCGACCTACCCAACAGAAGATGGGCATGCGACTGTAGAAACGCGAAAAGCCTCTGGATCGCGCACAAAGCCGCTATGGCTTTGCAAACGATCCGGAGGCTTCACACTCTGTCCCGCGAGCGGGGCTATCGACGACTGACAGTGGCGAACCGGTAAACCTCTATCTTGAAGCGGCCCCTTTCGGGCGACTGTCCAGCATTGCTACTGGTGGCCGAGCACAAGACTCATCCGGTTTTCTCAATTTTTAGTGTCGATACGGGCTATTCGATTGTTCCAGTGTCAATGTTATCACTCTCCGTCCTCCTATGCTAACCTTGATGTGTACAACCGAATAAGCCCGAAAGGGCGGCGGCCTAAACCGAAGTTTGCGCTCCGGCATGGCTGTTAAGGAAATCCCGCTAGAGGCCAGTAAACTCCTGGTCAGAGTCGCTCTAGCGGGTAGGGTCCGAAAGGGTCCTGGCCCCTTCGGGGGTCGCGATGGCCAGGAGCTTACTGGGAAGGGCTCCTTGTCGCGCAAAACCCGCTAGAGCGCATATGCATCAGCCCGCTGAAGGAGCGCCAGTCGCTCATTCTGAGGCGAAGCAATCACCGAGCTTTTGGATGAAGATCCTGGCTGTGATTGCATCTGCCCTAATCCTTGGAGTCCTGTTATCGGTCTACTTTTTCGGTGTTTATCTCCTTCTCCTGCCAGGAGTATTGCCCATTCTCTTGAGCCTTGCTGTGCTGGCCTTTCTCGGTTCGCTTGCACTTGGATTTCTTGATTGGTCGTGGAAGACCGGAGGCACAATTGGACTCCTTCTTGCCCTAACTTTGCTCTTTTTTATGCTTCGGTAATGTATGCCGTTGCAGTATTTCTGCACAAAAAGCGGACTTCCATTTTCACCTGCTCATCTGCCTCTTAAACCGGAGGAAGTGCTTTAATCTTGCCGTATTCCGCGAGTTCAAAATTAAAGATGTTAAAGATAATGGAAGCTATGGAAGTGATCTAGATTAGGCTTTTACCGGATCAGCAATTCTAGGAATGACAAGACCGTGGCTAAAGAAAAGGACTTCTCTGCCCCTTTTTGCGGTATGAGCCGTATGCTACAGTTTGTACTCCCTTTTTTTATAACCACTGTACATAGCTTTGATGGCGGAGACATTGTCGTATGAAACGATCCAGCGGATACCTTTTATTTTTTTTATTGCTTCGCTGACATGCTTGTGGTCCTCTGGACCATAGTGGCTCATGTAGAGAGATTCTCCCTTGAGATAATAAGGAGGATCGAAGTAAAAGATAGTCGAGGAAGCAGCGCGCTCTTGTTCAATCTTCTTAATTAGATCGAGCGCGTCCAGATTAAATAATCGTATGTCGTCTTTCCTTTCTGCGATAGCTTTAATCCGCGCAATGAGCGCTTCTTTGTTGAAGCGGCAATCTATTTTGTAAGACCCGCCCTGTTCAAGGCCACCGATTGGACCGCCGTCTAGAATGCCAGAGACATTTGTGCGGTTTAGGAAGAGTGTCGAGAACCCGAGCTCGAGCAAATCGGCCGTCTCTTTGCGAACCTGGACTTCTTTCTGCTCGCGCCAGGTCGCAACGCTGACCTCCTTTCTTCTTATTAGCCCGCACAGTCGCCTCGAATCATGCAGAACGGAGTGCCAAAATGCGTAGATGGCGCGATCGCTATCGTTAATCGTTATTTTCCCCACCTTACCCTCCATGAGCAGATACAGCGCTACAGCCGCACCTCCTGCGTACGGTTCGACGTAATGTCCCGATACACCATTATCCTCACAAATGCGGCCGACAAACCTCGCGAGCTTGCCCTTACCGCCAGGATAGCGCAGGGGTGAGTAGAATCTCATGGCTTCTTTTTCTTCGCGTACTTGGTCGCGACGTCTCCCCATAATACCTCGAAAAATTCCTGCAGGTTGTCCCACTTGTAAATCAAATCGACGGGGGTTGGCTGCGCAGTACCTGAATGGACATACTCGTGAAAGTTCTCGATTGCCAAGACGGTATTGCCGTTCGTTGCGACTTTGCGAATGTTTTTAAGCTGAGCGGCCGTCGCAACTTTTTTCTTTTCGAGCGAGTCGGCCACTTTAGAAACCTTACCGGCGAGCTTAGTCTTTGAGTTAAATGAGATCCCGTTCTTCGTCGCATAGCAATCCAGACTTGTTTCAAGGAATACTCGAAAAAGTACCGCGATGGCATTCGTGGCATTCGTAAGGGTTACGTCACGCAACTCATGATAGATGTTGTTGATGCGTGTCTCATGTATGCGCATAACACAACTCGAAGGGATGAGAGTTGTCCGGGCGGCCGACTTCGGCAGGCTCTGCGGTTTCTGCGCGGGGCGGGTATGTCCTTTTGGCGAGACAGGTATCACGGTACTGAGCTTCTTCGGTTTGTCGCCAAAAAGGCTGCGCATGAAGTTTGCCGAGTCGATGGTGTGATAGACCTCCTTCACTGCCACGTTGTCGATGATGATCTTGTCGAACAGCTTATCAAGACGTTCGAGCGCTTCTTTTTTGCTTGCAGTGAGGACGACCTGACCGCCTTTCACATCGATGCCGAGATATGAGCGCGACTCCGGGTTCGAGAGTATGCGATTTACTGTTGATATTTTCAACGCCTTTGTATCTATTTTCTTTTTCGTTTCCTGCTCGAGCAGGTTGACTGCCTGCATAGCAGGGGATGTTTTGCCTCCGAAGCGATAGTCAAAACGGTCTTTTGCTGCCACTTCCCACCCATCCTGTCCGATGCCCGAGTTCTTGCCAGTATGGTCGAGTTTGATCCACTCAGCAGCCTCCTCTTCAGTCGTGTACACGTGACAATTGACCTTGTCAGGTATCTGCCCGGGAGTCTTTAGCAGATTGACGAAGCGATTACGAAGAGGCGTGTCTTTTACCAGAGTGGGGTCATTGAGACATTTGATAGCCGTGACTCGGCGATTGCCGTCTAACACCAAGAATAGACCCTTTTTCAGTTCGAGTACGCGGGAAGATTTCGCCTTATCGAGGCCGTGCTCGTGGATATGCTTAGCGAGACTGAAGACCTCCTCACCCTTTTCTTCGAGCATGAGGTCAATGGCTTCACTCGGTTTATCGACAGGATCGAAGCGATAGTTGTCTTTATTGACAACAAGTTTTTCGATCGGTATTTCCTTATTCATGGCCATCTAACTATCCTACTTTCCTCACTAAGAATCAATGCCTTCGCGTAATTGATCGATACCTGTGCGGCGTCGATGGGTAGCATGCGGATGTGCCTCCACGTCTGTACCCGTGGTGTTCAATTCACCCTATGTGCCCCTAACCGGTTGTAGCTGCTCGATAAAATCCACTCCTTTCAGGCTGCGGATCCGTTCGTAAGACTGCAGAATGTAGCTTTCCAGCTGATTCCAAATCTCCGACAGGGTGTCCACCGAAAAAGTTTAGCCCCGAAAGGGGCTTTAACTTTTTCTGGTGGAGATGGGAGCAGGCAAACTGCTTTGCCTGCATGAGAATCAAACTCGGCGGAGCATATTTTTCCGACCTGCCGGGAGG
>JAKAIP010000064.1 GCA_021825025.1 bacterium | reverse complement strand
AACCACTTGCTTGTTTCCAGTATGCGGTTTCGACGTCTTTGCCGTGGGAACTTACTGCCGACCATGTGTCTGCGCCCTCTGGTGATCCAAAATATAAAAGCGCACATGCTTCAGGTGAATAGTTGCCTTGCTCTTTTGTCCGTTTGATCTGCTTATCGATCCATCCGGGTCCGTCAATTTCTACTCTCCCAAGAGAGTAGCCCCTGACAAGTATCGGCATGTCAGTAGCGTGAACAAAGATGGCGTCCAGAATAGTATCGTCCTCTTCTTCACCAAGCACAGCCATTGCCAGAGAATGACCGAGGACACCTTGATACTGAATCGTGCCTGCAAATTCAATAATTTTGTCTAAAGAGCTTTTATCAAGGATTTCGCGTGCCGCTTCTTTTTGCGCTGTTTTAACCAAAGTATCTTTAGCATCATAGTGCTTTGATTCTCCCTGTGGTAATCGTGGCCAAGGATTACTCAACAACCACCCTACACGCTCAATCACATCAGTGGGGGCAAATTTTTCCAATATGCGGTTGAGACCAGGAACGTGTGCTCGTCGATCTTCTTCGCCATAACTATTAATCCAATTTAATGCCTCACGGGTCTTTTGTAGAAGTAGATCACGCTCCTCTTTAGAAAACGTGTCTGGGTCAGTAGTCTCAAGAGTAGTGAGTAGTTTTGCGCGTGTTTCCTCCGGAAGCCGAGTAAATTCATCCATAGATGCCACCAAATTCTCCCTCATGCACGCAAGATTTTTTAACATAGGGAGGAGGCCTTTGAGATACTCCCGGTACTCCTCATTCGTTTCTTGCTCAAGGCCACGCCGATTACCACCGGTATCACGCCAACGAAAACGGTGGGCTTCGCTTATGCTCCCACCACCATAATAATTATCCGCAAATTTCCAAACCATTTGAGGATTTTTGGCGATCAGTTTCTCAAAGACCTCCAGTCGTTCTTTTGGTTTTGCATGAGTCTGCGGAAGTCCGGGAAGGAACACATCTCCAACGCTGTTTATCGCTCTATTGCTCCATTTACCACCCGGATCAATAGTGGCTAAATCTACTAAAATATTTACAGCACGGGAAAAGTATTCCGGACTCCATGCAATACCCTCAAGAGCCCAAAGAAGACCGGAGTGATTGCAATCTCCAAATACACCACCGCCATCTTTCATCAGCTCTTGAAAAATAGCTGGATTATTTGCGATTCCTTGCTCTACAGCCTGCATGAATGCGTCAGGTGCGGCTTCTGAAAGTAACGCCGTTGCATCTTTTATTGAAGCCCACGCCTCCCATTTATCAGCTGTAGCAAATACTCCTTTAACAATACGATCTGCAAATGTTTGCGTGGACGTGACATTGGGTGAACGATTACCATAAACAGCCAGAAGTACCAGCGATTCAACAAGGCCGGTCCGAAGCCATTCAGAATATTGATTTGATTTACCATATATTGCGGCCGCCCAACGTTTTTCTGCCTCCAGTTCGTATTTTGGATCTGTTTTTGTGAGAACGCCCAATAAAGATTGTTCAAAAAGTTTTAAGGAATCTTGTGTCAGATGTGGTGCGAGAAGGAACCACGCATCGAGTGGTGATTTAATCATCCAAACGCTCCCGATCTTGCGTATCGGCGAGTCATCTATGGATAAAAAAGGGGTGAGTGTTTTAACGAAGTCGTCGTAGCTCGCGCCGGAAAGAGTTTCTATAATTTGCCGATCACCATCTTTGTGCTCATCCCATGCGTTAGCAAATAAAACCGCTAAAAGTATTCGTGCCGATTCCGCATTAGCCCACGCAGGAGCACTAACGGCGTTTGATTGAAATAAATGTCTACGAAGCACTGGGATACTACGTCCGGAGTCCCGAGCTACACGTTGTGCGTCTGTTTCTGATAGGCCGCCCTCATGCAAAATTTTTTCAACCACACTACGTTGTGGTCTAGCTAATCTAAGAATATCCCTAATGCCAACAACGGTTGCGTCCATACTAATAAATACATGATGACCTTTAGCAACGGCAAGAGAAGCGGCATTAATACATTCCCCGGGTGCGGCAATGATGAGTGGATAATTTTGAAAAGCTTGGGTTAATTCTCGTAAATTATTGATATTTTCAACGACAACGCATCGAGCCAATGCCTGCGCTCTTTCGGTCTCTGGGAGCGTGGCAATAGATGCATACAAAAAAGCGAACGCCTCATCAGGATGATCGCCCTGTACCTCAAGTATCCTAGGTGCATCAGTAATCCATTTTTGAATTGCTTCTACGTCCCTTGTGCGGCCGCCTATGACGAGAGCAGGAGTCATTATTGGCTTCGTGCCTATAGACCATTCCTCCCACATCGCCTCTAAATCTCGAATACCGTTTGATATAACTTTACCGATCTGACGTGCGAGCCATAAAGCGACTGCCGGTGCCGATTCGAGCCACTGCTCAAGCCCGTCTGAATTTATAACCCGGACATCTTTCCATGCGCCGACTGAACGTTTATCACTTTGCCATTCCCCACGCTTAGGAAATGATCGTGGCGTTACAAATACAAAAGCACTCTCGTTGGGTGTTAACCCTAAAGAATCAGCGGTACGCTTTGTATAATCTTCTTCAGCTTTTTTGCCGGGTGAATTTTCAACACCTATCTCCCAACCAGAAATACCGCTTGGAAAAAATGGTGTGACAACAGGTGTTTTTAGCCGTCCATCCCAGCCGCCAGTAGCGATACTGTCTCCGCTTGGAAAATCAATCTCCTCGACAGTATTTACAGTTGCCAAGATAAGACGACGTACCAAATCAGGCAAGGTCTGCTGACAATGCCTTTGTTTGTTTGTAATCCAGCTTTTTATATCCCCGGCGTCGATCCACTTCATAGTTTTATTTATTCCACCCTCGAACAACCTCGCCGAAGTTACGTGGCTTTTGCTGTTGGGCTTCCCAGTCCTCCTGCTTGATATAAAGCATTTGGTACTTCATGTTTTTTTGATTAGCATTTACGTCCTCGCACCATTGCTCAAGGCGTTTGATTTTCTCGATATCGTCCAAATCCTCTCGACCCTTTGTCTCAACCACGTAGTACTCCTTTGGCGATACCTTAACGATGAAGTCTGGGTAGTAATCGGAAATACTTCCATCGGCGTTGCGGTAATCAATCTTGAAGTGAACGGCAAAGTAGTTTTTTACGTATGAGATGATATCTTCGCAGTCCTCAAGGAAGCTGGCGAATTCCAGCTCGAAGTGGCTGTCGCCGATGACTTTGTTGAACACGCTCTTTTTCGGAACGATGTAGCCCTGATCCTTGACCACGAACGGTCGGCTTTTGCTAATTTTGATGTAGTCGCGGATTTCGGCCTCACCCTTATCCAAAACCGTAAGAGCGTTGATTTGCTTTTTGAATGTTTCAATGATGGTTCGAGAGGCCTCAATCTCGGAAAGGTTACGGAGCGCATTGAGATTGTCGAGATCAATATGCTTCTCAAACAAGTGATTCTCGATAAACTCCTTGACCTTCCCGTAAAGAATATCGTAGGCCGAGATCAACCGGAGCTCTTTCATGATGACTTGTGTGAAGTACCCGATGACGCTCTGGTAGTTCGGAATGAAATTGCTGTCGAGCTCGGTTTTGTGAGTAATGTCGCCACTCGTAATATCACGGAAAACAATCTCGCGTTTTTCCTCGTCCGTGAATTCCTTAATTGGCAGTTTCTTATGATTGAACCCTGAGATCGCTAGGTCTGAGAGATTTTTGTATTCGCGGTAGATGCGTGGAGTAAGTATCGGAATTTCTATATCAAGTTTCTCGATGTCTTTTTTAAGATTCTCTCTGTCAATTTCAACAACCAGCGGAGCTTTGGGTCCTGTGCCTTCTCCCATTTTGCGATGCTCCAGCTCGACACCTTCGCTCTTGATTGATTCCACGAAGTCCATGAACGCATCCGTTCCAACAACGCTGACGAGCTCCGGCAACGCCGGATCACGATACATGCGGCGCAATCCACGGCCGAGAGTCTGCTCGGGGAGAATATTGCTCTTGGAAGTATAGGCACGCAGACCGACAATAGTCGTAACGTTGCGAACATCCCAGCCCTCCTTAAGCATCAAGACCGAAACGATCACTTTATGCGGACTATCAAGTCGGTCAATGGAATTGGCATCGTGACGCAATTTTTTCAATTCCTCTTCTTTTTTACCGGTGACGCTTTCCGAAATTTCTCCGTTGTCTTTGGTGTGAATAACAAGAACCGCACCCTTGAGCTCTGAGTAGGTATTCTCAAGATATTCAGCAACCTCGTCGCAATTCTTTGTGTCATCGGTCATGACGAACAGTACGGCTTTTTTGCCAAGTTTTTCATGTACTTCGTATGCTTTCTTCCATTCAAGATAACCAAGATGAATATAGTCCTTGTATTTCTCGCTGTATTTTGAAGTCTTGTGTTCCTGCAGTTTTGCTCGGCTAGCCGAATCCGGAAGCACCGGGTGCTTAACCACATTCTGGTGGATTGCCTCAACGAGCGGATAGTCAGAAACGGTCTGCACAAAAATCGAGCCGTTATTGTGCTTGGGAGTAGCTGTGACATCAACCTGCAAGCTTAGGCGGCCGCCTTTCATAACCAAGCGGTTGTGAATGTCTTCAATGGCTTTGAACCACGCAAGCCTTGGGTCGTGAATATGATGAGCTTCGTCGTTCAAAACTACGAGCTCGTCTACATTGCGGACAATATCTCCAAGATCGAGCTTTGATTCGTTCGTTTTGCCGACCGGTTGTGTACCGAGGAAGTAGTCGGTAGTATTTGGATCTTCAAAGCTTGAGGACTCAATGGCTCCCTCGTAGACACGATGAATGTTGGTAAGAAAGATATTGCCGGTTTTTCTTACGGTCCCGATTTCGTCTTGAATGTGGAGCGTCATTTGAAAATCATCGCGCCAGTTTTGGCCTTGATAGCCATTGTCCGGAAGCACGGGGTCTTCAAAGAAAATCCTGAGACCATCGAAATCAGCACGAATACGATCAAGAACGATGATGTTTGGCGTAATCAGCAAAAAGTTCCGAGCAAGTTCGGAATCTTTCTCGTAAAGCTTGTGGAAATAACTCCACGCAAGAATCAGCGATAATA
>JAKAIP010000063.1 GCA_021825025.1 bacterium | reverse complement strand
CGCCGATCGGCTCAAGTCGAGGCTCGCGTGGGAGGCTGCGTTCCGAACGTATGACTGGGCTAAGGCCTTCCCAGATCCAGAGGTCGCCACGCGACAGATACAAGGTTTATTGGCGCTCGTCTAAGGATTCACGAAAATGGAGGACTTCGACCTGGTATCATTCAGTTATGAGAGTGGTGGCTAAGGAATCCATTGATCAGACATTTCTTCCGGGGCTTTCTCCGGTTAGTTCTGCCATTGATCAAATGGCAGAAGCGAGCACCGATGGGCGAGGAGCTATTTTCACTCGGCGGGAAGTAGTTGATTTTATACTCGACCTCGTCGGCTATACGGCAGACAAACCGCTGCAAAACTACCGATTACTGGAACCGTCATTCGGTCATGGAGACTTTCTCATCCCTTCGATTGAGCGCCTCATGGTGTCAATCACGCGACAGAAACTTCGACCGACCGCACGCCTTCTCAGGGATAGCATTCGCGGCGTGGAGCTACATGTCGCTTCTTTTGGTAAGACAGCAGGCGAAATACGTGAGATTCTCGTTCAGAACGGAGTGTGCGAAAACGACGCCGATGACTTGCTTGACGCGTGGCTCATTCGTGGCGACTTTCTTCTCACGCTTTTCGACAGCCATACCTTTACACACATCGTCGGTAATCCGCCTTACATTCGACAGGAGATGGTGCCGAATGCGCTCATGGCGGAATACCGCCGTCGATTTGAGACGATCTATGACCGCGCAGACATCTATGTGCCGTTTATCGAGTACTCACTCAAGCTGCTCGACGAAGGAGGAGCGCTCGGTTTCATCTGCGCCGATCGCTGGATGAAAAACCGCTATGGAGGTCCGCTCCGCGATCTCGTGGCGAGAGAGTACCACCTACGTACCTACGTCGATATGATCAATACGGACGCCTTCCACTCGGAGGTGATCGCGTACCCGGCCATTACGGTGATTGCTCGCGAACCATCCGGTCCGACGCGCATCGCCAAACAGCCGAAAATAGACGTAAAGACTCTCGCACAATTGTCACGAGCGCTCACGCAGGACGAACTGCATGACAAAATTCTCGAGACGACTGTATCTGCTGGCGGGCCATGGACGCTCGACGAGTCGGATGCGCTTACGCTGATACGCCGTCTCGAATCGGAACTCCCCGCACTCGAAGATGCGGGCTGCCGGGTGGGTATTGGTGTCGCTACTGGTGCGGACAGTGTCTTTATTGCACCGTTCGACACACTCAACGTCGAGTCGGACCGAAAACTTCCACTCGCCATGACCAAAGATATCCAAAGTGGAGAGATAGAGTGGAGGGGTCTCGGCGTGATAAATCCTTTCGATGAAAGCGGCAAGCTCGTGTCGCTCTCAGACTATCCGAAGTTGCGCGATTATCTCGAGCTTCACAGCGATACAATCAGAAAACGTCATGTATCAAAGAAGAATCCGAATGGTTGGTACAGGACCATCGACCGCATTTATCCAGAGCTCGTTGCAAGACCAAAGCTCCTTATTCCGGACATCAAAGGTGATGCTCATATAGTGTATGAAGAGGGTCGGTTCTACCCACACCACAATCTTTATCACATTACCTCGGAGAGTTGGGACCTCCGTGCACTCAAATCTGTGCTTTCCTCAGGTATCGCACGTCTTTTCATCGAAGCGTACTCAACACGTATGCACGGCAACTGTCTTCGTTTCCAGGCACAGTATCTGCGACGCATCCGCATCCCCCGATGGACTGACGTGCCGAAGGACCTTCGACACCAATTGCGTGACGCGGCTGAAAAGAATGATACGGCCTCGCGCGAAGACGCTGTCTCTCGGCTCTACTCCCTAAGCACCAAAGAGCGTGATATCATCAGGTCGTAATGGCCCTGAATTTAGCGAAATACGAAGAGCGTGCAAAGCGTGCAGTTAAGCTCTTTTGGGGCAATCGTGCGGCCGCTGCGCGCCAGCAGAAAGCAAACGGAGTTGTCGATCAAGGTACACGCGGAGCAGTCACGGCAGGCAAAAACATGGACGGCTTTGCCGAACTAATGGCCCAGGTGGTAAGAGCCAACGGACTTGAGCATGCGACCATAATTCACGGTGGACGTCTCGTTACTCTGCCTGGCTATTTCCGTCCTACTAAGCAATGGGATTTCCTCGTAATCAATGAGGGACGGCTCGTTGCGGCGATTGAGTTCAAGTCGCAAGTAGGGTCTTTCGGCAACAATTTCAATAATCGCACTGAAGAAGCTATTGGTACGGCCCATGATTTATGGACGGCGTACCGTGAAGGCGCATTCGGAGAACATCCAAAGCCGTTTGTCGGATGGCTAATGCTTCTTGAGGATGCCGCCGGTTCTCGGCGCCCAGTTAACGATAATTCGCCGCACTTCCCTCTGGCTAATGACTTTGAAAATTCCTCTTATGCCGATCGATATAACGTGCTGTGTAAAAAGCTTGTGCAAGAAGGACTTTACACGTCAGCTTCAATTATGCTCTCGCCGAAATCTGCCAAACGGACAGGAGAGTATTCAAATCTGAGCGACCTAACGAGCATAGACACTTTCGTCGCCACACTAGCAAGTCACATCGCAGGCGAAGCTGCGCGATCAAAGTGAAGCTGGGATTGTTCTGCACCCCTCCTTCTGAGCATACGGCTCTTGACGACTTCGCGTCAGGTGGTAGCAACTCTCGTCCAAAGCATCCACAGATTGGACCACTAGACATCCTATTGGGTGATCTTGGTTGGTTTCAAAAACCGCTCAGCAATGTATTCAAGGTAATTGCGAACAAGATAGAAATCCTGCATTGGGTTAAGTTCAAGTTTTGTCGCATCGCCTGCATCCGACCAGATCACAATATCAATTTCACCGTTGAGACTTAGTGCCTGAGGTTCACATGCATTTGAGGGCCTGTCGTGTTTGAAGGTTGGATGTTTTACAATGTCGTTTGCAATGTCAACGACCCGCTTAATGTTTTCAGCGTAATAAGCGTCCACTGCTTTGGCGTCGCTCAGCATCTTGCGTAAGATACTTAACGCCTCAAGCATAGTACGCAACAATGCATACATAGCGAATGCGTATGACCATGATTTGCGCATGTAATACATCACCTCGCTGTTAGTCGGGTTTTCTTTTTTAAAAAACTCGGTGTAGCTGTCGCTAAGCGACATCATCTGGTGATACGCGTAGAGGTAGTACGAAAGTGCCACATCGGCCGTATGTTTTGATTTTTGGTCTGGGAATTTGTATCCAGCGTAAAACTCTAGAAATTGCGGGACGCTATATTTTTGGACGAGATCTTCCATATCTATCGCACCCCAATCACTTTCCTAAATTCGTTTGCCACGTGTTCTCGTTTTGGAGGAAAATCGTTTTTGTATCTCGTCACCAATTCACTCCATTTCTTTGTATCGGGACGCTCGCCGTCCAATCGTGCCTCGTACGCAAACTCGTGGAACATAGTTTTATATTCCTCGGCGAGCTTGGCCATATCATCAGACAAACTTTTGGAGAGATAATGCCGGTTCCGTAGATAGTGGCCAATAAAATAGTTGAAGGCCTCACTTGCTTTTACACGCCGTCGCATTTCCGCCTCTTTTGAGGCATCATCCTGGATCGGCGAAACAAGTTCACCCACGATCCGATCCAAACGCTCCATTCTTTTCATCATTTCGTCGAGTACTTCAGCACGTTTTGCGTACAATCCAGATTCTTTGATTGATCGAACTTGCGTACGATAGTTCATCAAGCCATTTATTAGAGCGGCAGCTGCGCCAGACCCGAGCACAGATATTGAGAATGTGACCCAGTCCATGGGTGATATTTTACCTCATTCTAAAGCGACTCCCCCACGGGCTGTCATTCAAGTGAACAAAGGTCTAAAATACAGTTGTGGAATCACCACTGCACATCCAGAAGTATCATGCCCGCCTCAAGGAAGTGTTTACTGATTTGAGAGTGATTACTGCGAATCTTTCGGTGCTAATCAAAGCGGTTTTTCTTGGCATTCTGGTCGCTGAGATTTGGCGTCTCTCGCTCGTTGCCGCAGGAAAGGCTAATGGATGGATATTTTCAAACAACTATGAGTCCTGGGCTATTGGCATTTGCATAGCGGGAATCGCGATACTAGTCTCGTATCTTATAGCAAGAGACGTTCCTGCAGATTTCAAGAAGATTGTCGCGAGCGGCCGTATAGACGTATTTATTGCGATAAGTCTTGGTGCGTGGCTGAGCGTCGCGTGGAGCGGCTTCTTTTCAGATTGGTATACGGCTTTTGTGGCGTCGTCGAGCATTCCCCAGCTACTGACGATAATCTCCGGGCCGTTCATTCTGGCCGTTCTTATTGTGGCGAGATCTGTCGTTCGGAGGGAGAAGAAGGTTGACTCATCCTTTATAGTTGATCTCGAGCTAAACGACAAAGAGAAAGACTTGCTTGGTTTTGGCGATAAGGCGAGCAATTTCGCAGAGCGTGTCTTCAACGGCGGTTCGCCAGACAGCTTCGTATTCGGTGTCGATGCTCCATGGGGGATCGGTAAGTCGACCTTCATAAACTTTTGCCAACAGTACTGGAGGGAGAAACATGGACACGAGATTGTAGTCTACAAATTCAGCCCGCTCCAGCACTCCGGAACAAACGACCTGCTCGACGTGTTTATTGATGGGCTCATTCAGGCAATCCAAAAGGATTCTTTTGTACCCGAGATTAAACCGCTCATCTCAAGCTACTCTCGCCTACTGAAAGAGGTCAGTCGATTTTCAATATTCGGCCTTGCTTTGCCCAGTTTCTCTACCAACTACACCGCCAAGGATGCATGCGATGATCTGACTGTTGTCCTTCGAAATTTCCATAAGAAAATAATAATCGTCGTCGACGATTTAGATCGAATCAGTTTCGATGAAATGAAGAGTATTCTCTTCGTGATCAGGAAAAGCTTCATGTTTCCGAACATCTCATATGTCATCTGTTATGACACCGACAACATCAGCGCTCTCGAAGCAGAGACCCAGGACACGGAAAAAATAAGCGAGTTCCTAGAGAAATTCGTCAATATAAAAATCAGCCTCTATCTTGATCGGAAGGACTTGGTTAAGTACATCTCAGAAAATATCAGTGAGGCTCTTTCTGCGAGCACAGTGGATCCTAT
>JAKAIP010000062.1 GCA_021825025.1 bacterium | reverse complement strand
GCATACTGACACTCAGGCGTAGATAGAGAAACTATTGCAGGTGCGTAGTTGTATACTATAGGTAATGCGGGAAGACCCGAATGCAATAACCTATTTTGCCCAGACCAATGCCCGGGGAAAGGATGTGCCGTTCGGCATCAAGCGCAAGGACCGCGCGCGGCATATGTACGTCATCGGCAAAACCGGTGTCGGCAAATCGACGTTGCTTGAGAACATGGCGATACAGGACATCCGCAACGGCGAAGGCGTTGCCTTCATTGATCCGCACGGATCGACCGCCGAGCGCTTGCTCGAGTACGTGCCCGAGCATCGTATTAAAGATGTCGTCTATTTCGCGCCGTTTGATATGGATTTCCCTCTGGCATTCAACGTCATGGAAGATGTAGGGTACGACAAACGGCACCTGGTGGTCTCGGGACTGCTTTCCGCGTTCCGCAAAATCTGGGTGGATGCATGGAGCGCGCGCATGGAGTACATCCTTTCCAACACGCTGCTGGCGCTTCTGGAATACCCCAATGCAACGCTTCTGGATGTGAATCGGATGCTGGTGGAAAAGCCGTTCCGCAGGAAAGTGGTGGAGAATATTTCCGACCCAATCGTGAAAAAATTCTGGACGGAAGAGTTTGCAAACTACACCGATCGTTATACGCAAGATGCGACTCCGGCCATTCAGAACAAGATAGGACAATTTACCTCCAATCCGCTCATCCGCAACATCGTCGGACAGCCGAAATCATCCTTTGACCTTCGGCGCATCATGGATGAGAAAAAAATCCTCATCATCAATCTTTCCAAAGGGAGAGTGGGAGAGGTGAATGCAACGCTCCTGGGAAGCATGATGGTCACCAAGATCTATCTGGCGGCCATGTCCCGGGCGGACATCGCCTCCACGGTGCTTGCAGCGCTCCCTTCGTTCTATTTTTATGTAGACGAGTTTCAATCGTTCGCCAACCAAAGCTTCGCTGATATTCTTTCTGAAGCCCGCAAATACAAACTCAACCTTATCATTGCACACCAGTACATCGAGCAGGTGGAAGAAGAAATCCGCAATGCAGTATTCGGCAACGTAGGCACTACCATCGCATTTCGTGTAGGACCATTTGATGCAGAAGTGCTGGAAACGATCTTCCAGCCGCGATTCACTTCGGCGGATCTGGTGAATCTGGGCATCGCGCAGATCTATCTCACGCTCATGATCGACGGTACCGGCAGCCCGCCGTTTTCTGCAACCACGCTGCCGCCATTTGATCTGCCGCCACGGCGCTTCATGCAACAAGTCATCACGTCCTCGCGCGAGCAGTTCGGCAAGTCGCGAACTGAAGTGGAGAAGGCAATTGCGCTCTGGCATACACCCGAACCGCAGGAACAAAAACCAAAGCATGATATGCCACCGCAGCACAAGCCATTGCCACGCAACGATGATCACCGCCATGTTTCTGAGCGCCGAGCAGTACCGCGTCCCGAAGCGCAACGCCCGCCACTAACCGGAGAAAACAATCTGCGTGATGCGCTTGCACAGGCGACCGGAAAAAAGTTTTCTCCTTCCTCCTCGGATGAGCATAAGCCGGGCACACACGCTCCAGATCTCAAGGAGGTGCTCGGACACATTGCTCCTGAAGCGAAAGCATCTTCGTCTTCTACGATACCCGGCAAGGTAGTGCGCGAAATGCTTGCCATCGATCCTGATCTGCCGAATCTTGAGTAGCAGGTACAAGAAGAGTAAGGTGGGGATATGACCGAAGAAGGAAAACTAGCAGTCGTGACCGGTGGTGCCGGATTTATCGGATCGCATCTGTGCAGAGCCCTTATAGCGCGCGGATACCAAGTCATCTCTCTGGACAACTATTTCACCGGATCGCGGGAGAACCGCATTCCGGAAGTGGTATATCGGGAAGGACACACGAAAGATATCGCACTGCATATTCCAGAGACACCCTCAGTAGTCTTCCATTTGGGCGAATACGCGCGAGTTGAAAAAAGTTTTGACGAACCGGAAGTGGTATGGGATCTCAACGTTGCGGGAACGTTCGGCGTACTTACCTTTTGCAGACAAAAGCGCTGCAAGTTGGTGTATGCGGGTTCAAGCACCAAATTTGCCGATAACGGATTGGGAAGAGATCAGAGTCCGTATGCGTGGACCAAAGCGGCAAATACGGAATTGGTGCGCAATTATGGCGCTTGGTACGGATTGCCGTATGCCATCACTTACTTTTACAACGTCTACGGACCAGGAGAGCGGGCCGGTGCATATGGCACGGTCATAGAAATCTTCCATCAACAGCAGCTGCGTGGCGAATCGCTTACAGTAGTATCGCCCGGCACGCAGAAACGCAACTTCACACATGTTGCAGACATTGTCGCGGGATTAGTGCTGGTTGGAGAAAAAGGGGAAGGGGACGATTTCGGACTCGGCTCGCACGAAGCATTCTCGGTGCTGGATGTCGCACATCTCTTCGGTGGGGAAATCGTGCTGCTGCCGGAGAGAAAAGGAAATAGGCAAGATTCTTCACTCAACACGAGCAAATCGCAAGCGCTCGGTTGGACCACGCAGCATTCTCTTCCTGACTACATCCATTCGCTTACGCACGCATGAAAAAAGTTCTGATTTTTTCCCTCGTATACTACCCAAACTATATCGGCGGCGCTGAAGTGGCGATCAAAGAAATTACTGACCGCATACCGGACATTGAATTTCACATGGTGACGCTGCGGTTTGATCGCACGCTGCCGAAAGTAGAAAAAGTAGGGAATATGCTGGTGCATCGCATCGGATTTACTCGGTTACATCCTGCGATACGCGATTTAAAAACATTTCCGCTCCACTACAATAAATTCCTGTTTCAGTTACTGGCAGCGTATACCGCACAGTCTCTCCATCGTCGATATCGCTATGATGCAATATGGGCCATGATGGCGCATGCTACCGGTGTTCCGGCAGCGCTCTTTAAGATGCGCAATCCTGCCGTCCCTTTTATTCTTACTCTACAAGAAGGAGATCCGCCGAAGACGATAGAGCGAACAATGCGTCCACTGTGGTATTTTTTCTCGAAAGCGTTTACCAGTGCAGACATCGTCCAGGCTATCTCATCGTTTCTGGGAGCGTGGGCGCGACGACGAGGATTCCGTGGTCCGCTTGAGGTAATTCCCAACGGAGTGAATACGCAACTATTCTCTGCACATGTTTCCTCTACCGAACTGCGGACTCGGCTTGGGAAAAAAGAAAGCGACGTGTATCTCATCACCACATCACGCTTGGTGCATAAAAATGCAATCGATGATGTGCTGCGGGCACTCGCACTGCTTCCCACACATGTTCAGTTCCTCATTCTTGGTAGTGGACCGGACAAGGAAGAGTTAATGCAATTAGCAGAAGATCTCGGGGTCGCAACACGCATACAATGGCTGGATCAGGTGTCTCACGATGCATTGCCCCAGTATTTGCAGGTAGCGGACATATTCATACGACCCTCTCGTTCGGAAGGTATGGGAAATTCATTCATAGAAGCGATGGCTGCAGGTATACCGGTCATTGCGACGCAAGAAGGAGGTATTGCTGATTTCCTGTTTGATGCACAGCGAAATCCTTCAGTGCCTGCTACTGGTTGGGCAGTGGATGTAAATGCACCAGAGCAGATCGCACATGCCGTGGAACATATATTGGCTCATCCTGAGGAGGTGACTCAGACCGTAACAAGAGCTCAAGCATTTGTACGAGAGAAGTACGATTGGAAAACAGTGGTTGCGGCGATGCAAGAACGCGTATTCAAAGCTATTCTTTGAGAGGCTGATAAGCCCCCATTTGAGCCATTTTTACCGCACCGTAGTGTGGTATAGTGATACGCATATGCAATATACGAAATTTCTGCGTTGGGGTACCCTCGCACTGCTTTCTCTTACATTTCTTATACCTTTTATTGTCGCGGACGGGTCTTTCTTTCCAAACATGTTCTTCCCGTTTATTACCGGTAAGGCGTTTGCATTTCGTATTCTCGTAGAACTGCTGCTTGGTTTCTATGTCTTACTGGCGCTTCGTGAACCGAAGTATCGTCCTCGTGCCTCCGTGCTGATGTGGGCACTTGTCGGATTCGTCGCATGGGTGGGTATTGCAACGCTCCTGAGCGTCGATCCGATCAAGAGCTTCTGGAGCAATTTTGAACGCATGGAAGGATACATCACCATCCTGCATCTATTCGTATACTGTGTCGTTCTCGGAGCGGTAGTTTCTGCAGAAAAGTGGTGGAATAACCTATTGCGCATTGCAGTGGGCGCGAGTGCGATAGAAGGCATCATCTCGCTCATGCAGGTGGTGCATTTGTTTGGTTTTGCGCCGAGCTCGCAAAGCGGTGCGCGTGCAGATGGTACGTTCGGCAACGCCGAGTACCTAGCAGTGTATATGCTCATGAACGTGTTCCTCACGCTGTTCATGCTCATCCGCGAGCGAAAGAGTGCGCAAGCGCAAATCCTCTACGGTATCGCTTTAGTTTTACAAGTCGCTACTATCTTCTTTACCGAAACCCGCGGTTCCACGCTCGGTCTTCTTGGAGGACTTATCATCGCCGCTATCTGGATCGTCTGGCGAGCACGCGGTCACAGTGAGTGGCGTACGCTCTATCGCGCTTCTCTCGGAACCCTCATTGCTATCGCGGTCATTGTGCTCGGATTCTTCGGACTCAAGAACACTTCCTTTGTCCAGCATGAGCCGACGCTGCAGCGGTTTGCGTCCATATCGCTGAGCGATCCGACGACGCAGTCCCGTCTCATCATCTGGCATATGGCATGGGAAGGATTTTTGCAGAAACCAGTCCAAGGATGGGGACAGGAAAACTTCAACTTCGTATTCAACAAGTACTACGATCCATCGATGTACAACCAGGAGCAGTGGTTTGACCGAGCTCACAACTCATTCCTCGACTGGCTCATTGCCGGCGGATTGCCCGCATTTCTCCTCTATGTCAGTCTGTTTGTGCTTACCGGCTGGGCCATCATCCGATCGGAACTATCCGTACCGGAACAGGCAGTGCTCCTCGGGCTCTTGGCGGGCTATGCATTCAACAACCTCTTCGTATTCGATAACATCGGGAGCTATATCTACTTCTTCCTGCTCATCGCATTTGCGCAAGGACTGTTCTCGCTCAAGCCGCAATCGCTTACCTGG
>JAKAIP010000061.1 GCA_021825025.1 bacterium | reverse complement strand
GCGGGCTTTGGTACCGGCGCGGCCCAGTTGCTTGAGCTCGGTATATCCGCCAACGGAGCCATTCGCCTTGAAGCAACGAGTGATGATGTCAACTTCCTCTGGATTCCACAAGATTTCGATAACAGGTTCCCTCTGTACATTCGGCATCTGTGGACTTCAGACTACGCCAGTGCTAACGGGACAGCGACGTTCACCACGTTGTATACTCCCATTAAGTCCGGCGAAGCCGTGGCTATCGGCGCGACCGCGCTGACGAAGACGCACGGCGCGTCCGCGAAATCCGTCGCCACTGCGAGAGCGATCTCGTGGTCGAAGTATGGATTTATCGCCCCCTTGGCGACAGGCGCGAACGCGTACCAAACGTTTGATCCTGCGACGATCGCCGTCGCGCTGAACATCACCTGTTCTGCCGTCGCGAACATCACGATTGCAACGGACTACGTGTGGTTGCTCGGGACAGAGCTAGTGTATACTCCTCGTCTCACGTACGGGTCGAACACCCGACGGGCGAGATTGTTGGCCGACGGGCTCCAAGCGAACCTTGAGCTCGACGTGGCGAACGACATCTAACGCTCTAGGGGCGGCATTCTGCTTAGCGGGGTGCCGCCTCTTCTCATTTGGAGACTTATGCCAATTCCTTCAAATCCAGTCTTGCAAGATATCATCCTTCAGGGTATGAAGGAAGGCGGGCAATACACCGTCACGTCATCGAGCCAGGCGTATACCGACTTTAAGGCGTACCAATGGGAGACGATTAAAACCGAGATTTGGAACGCCAGCCGCGTTGATCCCCTCCTCGAAACACAAAGCTGCCTCGTCGCCTCTGCCGGTCTATCCAACATGGCGGTGACACTTCCAACAGACTTCGACTCAGAAATCTCCGTCGTACTCTACGACGCAGACGAGGGCTTCCGTGGGATCGCGCAAGCAGGCGGCTCGTCGAATACGTTGACTCTCGCTGCGGACTTCACGAGCACGAACGAGGACATGTTAGGTCGGTATCTGTTCGCCGTCGGTGGATCAGGCGCGGCTCAACACCGTCAAATTATCTCATACGTCGATACGACGAAAGTCGTCTCGCTCGACGAAGTATGGACTACGGCGACTAGCGCGACGACGCAGTACGTCATCGGCGTGACGAAGCACGAGCTCCCACGACGAGACTATCAGCGCCCTGGGACTTCGCGACGACCTGCGTTCTACAGCCGTATCGGCTCGAAGCTCTATGTCTATCCCGCAGCCGATCAGGTCTATCCCTTAATTCTGACGTACTACGCGAATTTGACACGTCTTGACGACGCCGGTACCGTGTTTACCAAACACCTCCGAGAACGACGACATCTCTGGGTTCAAGGTGTCAAGGTCAAAACCATGGAGCGATACGACGACGAGCGGCGTGTTCAGGAGAAGGCGATCTGGGATAAGATGCTCGCGCAATACGGGGCGCAGAACCCCACGTATACACAACTCGAAGGATTTCGCTGATGGCTCTACGGAATCAAATTAAAGAAGACGCCGCGACCTTTCCAGATCCCGTCAAAGGAGTCAACCTCCGCGCGAGCGAAGAAGACTTAACTCCAGGCGAGGCTCGCCTAATGCAAAACTGCGTGTTTGATTCTGGGACCAAGATCCGCAATGGCTCGACGCGCCTCAACAGCTCCACGCTCGGAGCCTATAAAATTCTCGGGGGACATAAATACTACTACGGCGGATCGTCTCCGACCAGTAAGCGTCTCATTGCGTTTAACAACCGTATTTCGGTACTCAGCGACGCGGGCTCTGAGACAACCTTGACGACCGGCATGACATCCTCGAAAGATACCCACTTTCTGACATGGCCGATTACCGATAAGGTTTACATCTGCAACGGAACCGACGAACTTCGCGAATACGACGGGACGACGTTCCAAACTGTCTCGACCGTCGTCGGCAGTAACCAAGTTCCCGGCAACGGGGTACATCCTCCTGCCCGTATGATGGCTCCGATTCTCGATCGCATGATGGCGATTACGACAAACGGGATCGAGCGTACCGACGCCCGTGTGGGCCACATCTGGAGCAAGAACAGCTCGTGGGCAACGTTGCGTCCCGTCACGCCTGGACTCTTTACAGGCATTACGCCGTTTACCATTCGGGGACAGGATGCCCTCTACCCCGGCATCATCGCGTTACAATCGTCCGCCTATCACCTCATTACGGGCACGATGTTCGTGACAGCCGTGTCCGCCACGAATGACGACGCCTCGATTCGCCTACTTGACTCCACTGTAGGGACTTCGAGTCCCTACTCCATCGTCTCAATTCCTGGTTTGGGGCTCTTTTGGTTCACGTCGGATCTCAACGTTTACTGGCTTCCCGAGGGATCTCTCGTGGGTCACTTCATCGGGGAAAAGCTCCAGTCGACCAGCGCGACGACGGGTATCGAAAGTACGAACCGCTCACAGCTCGGTCAAGTCTGGATGCGTTATCTCTATCCCTATCTCATGCTAGGTGTCCCGACGGGATCAAACGCGTACGCGGACACACAGTTCTGGCTCGACGTGCGTGCGATGAAGAATCAACCCGAGGCCGGTCCTGTGTGGTATGGTCCGATGACGGGCCAGACGATCAGCCGATGCTGGGACGAGATCCTCAACGGCGACCGTGCAATTATGGGCGGCGAGGGGCTTTCGACGAACGGGGCGTTCGTATATAATCTACGGGCTCCTGTAACATTCACGGACGCCGTGGGCGCGTCGGATGTCGGTGTGTCCATGCTCTATCGCACCGTCTATCCCTCGTTTGGGTATCCCTCGCGTAAGAAATACGTACAGGGCGTCAACGCTGATATTTACGTCCCATCAGGGACACCGACATGTGCCCTCTATGATCTAGACGGTATCGTCGCCGCCGCGACAAACTTCGAGGCTCTCTAATGGCGTGTCCAGTTTGGGGCGATGGAACAATCTGGGGAGATGGAACCTTTTGGTGCCGGCTCTTCGGCAGTCAACAATTTACATTGAGCGTCGAGCAACTGATGACCTATGTTGCGGTCCAGGTCGCGCACAGCGGATCTGAGATCGCGATCGATCGTCTCTCGCTGACCTCGAACATACAAGCCCCACTGAGTCCTCGATACCGAGCGGCGTTTGATACGGATGTCGGGGAATACATCGCGATTGAAGTTGCCTTCGCTGGGGCCAATATTCGAGTTGATAATCTTCGTCTCGTCGGGCAAGTGAAACATAAACACCTAGGGAACACCTAATGGCGGATCTTATTCTTGCAACATCGACCTATGCGGTAGGCACGGCGGACTCAGCGTCGACGATTGTCAACAACGTCACGGCGCAGGATGCCCAGCACATTAACGGGCCAGTCTCCGCGATTCTTCAGATCGAGAGCGTGCTCGGCAATGCGCCGAATCTGATCGGCTCTAAGGCGGATCTGGCCTCACGTCTCGCGGTGAGTCTGAACCCCGACGGGACGTTGATTCAGAGCAGCTCCGTCTTCGAGGTCGGAGACGTATGTACCTCCATGCGGACATCGAAGGCCGGTTGGCTCTTGATGGACGGGACGGAACGCTCAAATACGACCTACGAGGATCTTCTTGCTGAAATTATTACGCGCCTTGGATCTAGCGCGGCCGATACACTCCGTACGGGACTCGCTCTTAACTGCACCGTCGATCATACGCTTGACCAATTTACAGCGACGGCACATGGACTAAATAACAACGAAGTGGTGTACTTCGGGGCGTCGAGCGTACCCTCGGGCCTAGGGACGTTGACCAGGTACTACGTGGTCAATAAGACCGCCAACACGTTTCAAGTTAGTACGTCGCTCGGCGGTGTTGCCCTTGCATTATCCTCGAACGGGTCCGGCGTCACGTTTCACAAGACGTTCATCTGTGACGCCCGAGGTGTCTCGCCGCTCGGCGCGGACAACATGGGCGGATCGTCACGTAATAAAGCAACAGATACGGCGGCGGACAATGTCGGACAGGGTGGGGGGTCTGAATCAAGCGTGGCCTCACATACGCATGGTATTACTGACCCCGGCCACGTACACCCCTCCACTGATAATGCGTTAACAGCGCCGGGGAATTACCACGCCACAGGAAATGTTCAAGGTTCTCCCGGTAGTCCGTCTCAGGTAACAGGGATTACCATTAACAGCACGGGAACCAGCACCGGAAACATGCACCCGTACTTCACGGTGAACTACTTTATTAAGTACTAAGATGGCACTAATCTACGTAAAATTAGTATTATGAATTCCTCCTATGACAAAAACACGAGAACGCTGACCGTCGTCCTAACGCCTGAAGAGCACGCCATGTTTGCGCGAGTGCGTCAGACGTTGGGACTTCGAGCAGTAGAGGCGCAGCTTGAAACATGGATTGTGGCACAAACATCGCGGCTTGCAGTCAAAGACGTGGAGATTATCAAGACGCGCATCGCGAACGCTAGTGCCGCTGAGATCGACGCCATCAAGACGGCATTGAATATTACGTAAGGTGAACTATGGGATTTTTTAGTGGTGGATCTTCGACGAGTACCTATGACGCCTATTCTGGGCTCAGAGGAATTCTGTCAAAGAACGATCTGAATACATTTGCGAGTTCTGTCCCGGCTGATTACAACTTCGGGATGAACTTCGCCAAGACCCGACTCCAAGATACCAACCCGTTCCAGCTCGACGCGAGCGGGTTGACAGCGCCGCAGTTGTCGGCGTTCAAAACGCTCTCGGATCAGCTCTTCTCAAATAACTCTGGCCGGTACGCCTCGCGTGGTTTTCTCTCTCCAGAGAATGCAGGCGCAGTTTCCGGTGACGTGCTGTCACAACTGGCCCCGCAGCTCATGGGGCAGGTCTTTCAGAATCAGCTCGCGAATGAGCAAGTCAAAGCCGACCGCTTCGCACAGCTCAAGGGCCTGTTGGATTCGAGCCAAGGATTCCTCGGTGGAGAATCACACTCGACCTCGACCACGAAGGGCGCGAACATGCTGGGTCAAGCATTGGCGGGATCGATCGGAGATCTCACCACAGCATTCGGTAAAGGCATCATGTCTGGCGGTATGGGTGGATTCAAGTTCTTCTAAGGAGTGATATGGGATTTCAAGACTTCGTGGATACGTATATCTTTCCCCCGACTCCAGAGAATGAGGAACGCCCGTCATTTGATAGGTCCGA
>JAKAIP010000060.1 GCA_021825025.1 bacterium | reverse complement strand
CGTCAGCTGTCGCGGGGTTTCCTTTTGCCAGTCTCAAGCGTAGGATGACTCCGGACCAACTTACAGGAGTAGCGTGATGAAGGCCAGCATAAACGGTGCGAAATACGTCGTTTTCGACGGCATGGACGGATCAGGCAAGGGCACGCAAATGAAGCTTTTGCAAGAGAAGTTCGGAGATTCGGTCGTGTTCACTCGGGAGCCGGGTGGTACGCCTCTCGCCGAGAATTTGCGAGAAATAATATTGAGGGAACCATGCACTCCTCTTACGGAAATGCTTCTCTTTTTAGCGTCGCGTTCAGAGCTCCGGTCTCAAGTAATTGTTCCGGCATTACAAAGGGGCCTGCACGTGTTCTCCGATCGCAGTGATTCGTCCACGTGGGCGTTTCAGTTGAACGGGAGAGAGCATAAGGTTGAATTTCTCGATTTGTTCATCCTGACGCGCAAGATGATTCTCCCAAGGCCCGACTTGTACATCATTTTCGATCTTCCTGCCGAGGTGGCACGCAAACGGGCCTTGGGAGACACGGGCCGTGTCGCAGACCATATCGATAAGCTTGATCTCATGTTCTATGAGCGAGTACGGAATGGTTTTCGCGAGTTTCAGAAGTGGGCCCCGGTCGAATTCATTGATGC
The DNA here is from genome assembly GCA_021825025.1 of bacterium. Next base: position 4,570 of record JAKAIP010000060.1, on the reverse strand, counting down.
CACTCAAATGCCAGAAGAGATACAGCAGAATGTCGTGGCTGTGCTGGCGTCGATGGGAATTGAACCAGGATAGCGACTTTGGTCAGGTGAAATCATTTGAGGCGCGCCTATGGCGCGCCTTTTTTCATTTCTGTTACACTCGCACTATGACATTTCCGTTCATCGAACAGGAAGACCCAGAAATATTCGCTGCACTTGTCGGCGAGGAGCAGCGGCAAGCGGAGGGACTCGAACTCATTCCGTCAGAGAATTATGTCTCGCGTGCAGTGAAAGAAGCGAGCGCGTCGTCGCTTACGAATAAGTACTCCGAAGGGTATCCGGGGAAGCGGTACTATGGCGGCCAGGAATATACTGACCAAGTAGAGACACTTGCAATTGATCGCGCGAAGACGCTTTTCGGCGCAGCGTATGCAAACGTGCAGCCCTTGAGTGGAGCGAATGCGAATATTGCGATGTACATGGCACTTCTTGAACCGGGTGACACGGTACTTGGTATGGACCTCTCGCATGGTGGGCATCTGACCCACGGACACCCGGTCACGTACCTCACGAAGATGTTCAATTTCGTACGGTATCAGATGAAGAACGTCGAGACAGGAGAGATCGATTATGAGGAGATGCGCCGCACGGCAAAAGAGGTGCGACCGAAGATCATTCTTGCAGGATTCTCAGCGTACCCACGGGAGCTCGATTACGCGAAGTTTGTTGCCATTGCACGTGAAGTGGGCGCTGTCGCAGTGATGGACATAGCACATATTGCCGGACTCATCGCAGGAAAGGCTGCGAAGAATCCTTTTGATGCCGGGTTCGACATTATGACCTCGACTACGCACAAGACGCTCCGTGGTCCGCGTGGCGGGCTCATTCTCGTCCGCGAAAGCGAAGAACTGGCGAAAAAAATCGATAAAGCGGTGTTTCCCGGGCTCCAAGGCGGTCCACATATGCATCAGATCGCAGCAAAGGCTGTATCATTCCGCGAAGCACTCGCACCGTCGTTTGCCGCGTATGCGAAGCAGATCATTGCGAATACAAAAGCAATGGAACGCGTGTACAGCGAACACGGCGCACGCATGATTACCGGCGGGTCCGACAATCATTTGATCCTGCTTGATGTGTGGACGTCGTTTGGTATTTCGGGCGGGGAAGCGGAGAAACTTCTCGATCGCGCCGGTATCACGCTGAATAAAAATACGATTGCGGATGATACGCGCAAGCCGATGGACCCGTCGGGTATTCGCTTCGGCACGCCAGCAATGACGACTCGCGGGTTCGGCACGACCGAGTCAGCACGTGTCGCCGAGAGTATGATCGAGGTGCTGACGAAGCGTGATGACGCGACGGTAGAACGAGCGAAACAAGAGGTGAAGAACCTCGCCCTCGCACACCCCATTCCCGAGTCGTTTGTGTAGTTGCGTGTCGAGACGGAGTTGCTACACTGAAAGAAGGATCTGTTCTAGGGGTCTGGACACACGCGGTGCGATGGTTGGGTCAGCGGGTCTCGCGTGTGGCACCCTCCGGTTATCAGCCCTCTTTGGGGTCCTCGGCCTCCACCTGCTTAGTGGGGGCCGTCTTTATTGCTATACTCGCGACATGGAAGAGCGCATACGAAAAGCTATTGAGGGAGTACTCGCCGATATGGGTGTATCGGGGGGTATTTTTGTTGTCGAACGACCGACTGACACTGTGTATGGGGACTACGCGACCAACGCAGCTCTCGCTGTCGCGAAGATACTGGGACGGAATCCGCGCGAGCTCGCTGACGAGCTCGCGCGCCGCCTCCTGGACGTGCTCGGGGATAGTCTCGTGAGCCATGTTGCGGTTGCAGGACCAGGTTTTGTAAATATTACTCTCTCGCGCGAAGCGGTGACCCTGGCGCTCGCTGAGGCAGACGCGAAGGGCACGGAGTGGGGGAGAGAGACTATTCCCGTCGCACAGCGCGTTATGATCGAGTACACCGACCCGAATCCGTTTAAGGAGATGCATATCGGGCATCTGATGAGTAATGTCATTGGCGAATCGCTTGCGCGACTTATTGAAAATGAGGGCAAGACAGTTATTCGTGCTAACTATCAAGGCGATGTTGGTCCGCACGTTGCGAAAGCGTTGTGGGGTCTTCAGAAAGCGGGTATCACCGAGCCAGCGACAGCGCGTGAACTTGGCGAAGCGTATGCTACAGGTTCGCGAGCATACGAAGAATCACTGGATGCGAAAGCAGAGATCGACGCGCTCAATCAGGCAATCTATGCGGGCGGTATGCACGAGCTTATGGAGCTCTGGCGCAAAGGTCGCGACGTATCGCTCGCAGCATTTGAACAAGTCTATACGGTTCTAGGGACACATTTCGATTACTATTTTTTTGAAAGTGAGACAGCAGCGTCCGGGATGCGCATTGTTCGCGACGGGCTCAATCGAGGTGTGTTTGAAGAAAGTGACGGCGCTGTGATTTATCGTGGAGAGAAGAAAGGATTGCATACGCTCGTCTTCATTACGAGCAAGGGCACACCGACGTATGAAGCGAAGGATATGGGGCTCGCTTTCCTTAAAGAAGAACGAGCACAGTTCGACCGTTCTATTATCGTCACGGCAGCGGAGCAGATAGGACACTTCAAGGTCTTTTTTGCGGCGCTCGAAGAGATGGCACCGATGCTTGCTGCGAAGACGACGCATGTGCCGCACGGATTCCTACGTCTTACGTCGGGGAAGATGTCGTCTCGGGAGGGGAATGTCATTACGGCAGCAGGTCTTATTGAAGATGTTGTGGCGAAGGCGAGTGAGAAAAATGCCGATCCGCTCGTCGCAGAACACGTCGCACTCGGGGCGATTAAGTATATGGTACTCCGACAGGCACCGGGATCGGATATCATTTTTGATCCGGAGAAATCTCTTTCTCTTGAAGGTGATTCCGGGCCGTACCTCCAGTACGCGCTCGTGCGGGCGAAGTCGGTGATTAGTGCGGCGGCAGAAAGCGGTGCTACGACAGCAGGAGCACCAGCCTCCCCCTATCTTCTCGAGCGAAGTCTTGTGCATTTCCCCGATGTCGTTGCGCGTGCTGCACGCGAGCTCGCTCCTAACCTGCTTGTCACATATCTCACCGAGCTTGCAGGGGAGTGGAATTCCTTCTACGCACAGGAACGTATTGTGGGCGGTGAATACGAAACTCACAAACTGATGCTTGCGCGCGCGTTTGTGAACACGATGAGTAACGGACTCATGCTCCTCGGTATCCCCACTCCTGAACGAATGTGAGGTTGCAGTAGGCTACGTGGTGCGGTAGATTCACTCGCAGACTGCACATCCCGTGCTGTCGGTACGGAAGGAGTTCAGAGTGAGTAGACTGACGGGGAAAACCGAGAAGAAACTGCGGCAGGACGTCGCTCATGCCGTGTCGGTGCTGAAATTGTCCTTCGAGGACTTTTTTCAGAAAGCAGCGGAGACGCATGCACCGCAGCTGAAGCCGAAGGAGATCGAACGCAAGCTGAGGCGGTACCGCCAGGGCTGCGCCGCACCGCTCTTCGTGAAGGTACACGCGCTCGACACGCTCAAGCAGGTGCGTGCCGCACCCGCGGCCAACTGATCGACGTAGTCGCCACCAAACAGCCGCTTATTGCGGCTGTTTCATTTTTATCCAGTAAACGCTACGATAGGAGGATATGGCTGAATTGCCCGAGAAATCTGAAGCCGCAAAGCGCGAGGAAGCAATACTCGCGTTCTGGGAGCGTGAACGTATCTTCGAGAAGACACTCGCGAAGGAATCTCCGAAAGGAGAATACGTCTTTTATGACGGACCGCCGTTTGCGACAGGGACTCCGCACTACGGCCACATCGTTGCAAGCGTCATCAAGGACGTTGTGCCGCGGTACTGGACGATGCGTGGCTATCACGTGCCACGCGTCTGGGGGTGGGATTGTCACGGCCTGCCGATCGAGAATATCGTCGAGAAGGAGCTTGGCTTCAAGCACAAGAAAGATATTAAGGAGTACGGGATCGCGAATTTTAATGAACGCTGTCGCGAGCGGGTGCTGACGTATGTCGACTACTGGAAGACATTCATCCCGCGCATTGGTCGTTGGGCAGATATGGAGCACGCCTACCGCACGATGGATAAGCCGTTTATGGAGTCGGTATGGTGGGTGTTCAAAACGATTTATGAAAAGGGGTTGGTGTATGAAGATTATCGGGCGATGCATGTGTGTCCACGATGTGAGACAACGCTTTCGCAACAGGAAGTGTCAGAGGGGTATAAAGACGTCAAAGACATCTCAGTAACGGTGAAGTTCAAACTGAAGCATCCTGAGAAGCTCGGTCTCTCGGGGGATGTGTATATGCTTGCGTGGACCACCACGCCATGGACTCTGCCGGGCAATGTCGCACTTGCGGTTGGGAATGACATTACGTATGTCGAGATAAAACAAGAAGGAGAGTCATATATCTTAGCGAAACAGAGATTGGGAGTTTTGCAAAAGGAGATTGTTATAACAGAAGGGAAGGAATTCAAGGGCAGTGAGCTTGTCGGTCTTGAGTACGAACCACCATTCGATTACTACATTAAGGATACGACCATCAAGAATTA